>DAHXOW010000068.1 GCA_027364665.1 bacterium
TTCCTTCCGATTTAAGTTTGTCCAGAATTGCTTTTAAAACGGTTTCTTGTCTCTGGCTGCGGGCGAAGTCCGTTCCCTCTCCGGGAGTCAGGCTATGTCTGCTTCGAGAATATATTAAGGCTTGCGCGCCATTTAAATTCAGGGTCCCGGCATTGAAATGAGGAGCCGGTCTGATGTAACCGGTATAATTAGCATTTGGAAATTCGTAGTCGGTAAAAGCGGTAGGATTGTAAACCGTAATGCCTCCCAATGTGTCGACTACTTGTGTTAACGAATTCATGTCACAGACCACCCAATATTGAATTGGTATGCCGTACTCCTTGTCGAGAAAATCGGTTACGAATTGTGGGGCATAGCTTCGGTCTTTAGAATCCTTATTTAAGGCAACCGTGTATAAAGAGACGATTTTTCCCGTATATCCTTCATAACTGGTATACAGATCCCGGGGAATATTTAAGGTGACGATTTTTTGTTCTTTCCAATAATAGGATACCAAAAGGATCGAATCCGTTCTTTCACCATCTGCCGTAAGTCCGTAAAAAACTATATTGGTGCGGTCGGAAGACTCCCCTTTCAGGGTAACCGATTTAGCTTGGGTAAGATCAGACAAACTCAAAGCTTTTCCGCTGGCAAAACTGTTTTTTGTTTTGTCAAGAGTGTGAAAGAGCAGAAAAATGTAAGTCGAGGCTGATGCAACGATCAAGAAGATCAGTATTAAGGTGGTCCACAAAAACCAGCGGCGTTTTTTGGTTTTACCACTCATATATGCCGGGCGATTAATACTATGCTGAAGATTTCGATCAACCATACTTACCTATTCTATCGAGTTGTTATTTTTCGGGCAAGTCGGTACACTGACATTGTATGAAAATTGTCTCAATTATTGCCAGGGAAATCCTGGATTCGCGCGGTAATCCGACGGTTGAATCGGTAGTTCAGTTGGCGGATGGTTCGGTCGGCTGGGGTGTTGTTCCTTCGGGCACTGTTGTAGGTTCACATGATGCACACGAACTTAGAGACGATGACCGTGCCAGATATAACGGCATGGGCGTACTTAAAGCGATTGATAACATTAAAGAAATCATCGCCCCGGATTTAATCGGACCTGATTTTCAAACCATTGATGATCTTGATCAACGTATGATTTCTCTAGATGGCACCGCGGATAAATCAAAGCTTGGGGCAAATGCTATATTGCCGGTTTCAATTGCTTTTATTCAAGCCATGGCCGCAAGCGCCAAGATGCCCTTATACCGTTATTTGGGAGGGGATCAGGCAACTCTTCTGCCGATGCCGTTGATCAATATTATGAGTGGTGGACAGCACGCGGTGGATGCAAGTGATTTTCAGGAATTCATGATTGTTCCGACGGGCGCCGACAGTTACCGCCAGGCGCTTCAGATGGGCCTGGAAGTCTATTACGCTTTAAAATCAAATATTGAAGAGCGGCATATCTCATCGACCGTCGGAGACGAAGGCGGGTTCGGATTGCCGAACGCCACAACTGAACAATCTCTCGATCTATTGCTTGAGGCTATCGAGGATGCCGGTTATCGGCCCGGCAAGGAGATCTCCATTGCTTTGGATGCGGCCGCAAGCAGTTTTTATCAGAACGGCAAATATATTTTAAAACACCAAGGACTGGAGTTTAGCGAAGAACAGATGAGACAGTTCATTGTTTCGCTGACCGAGCATTACCCAATTTTTTCGGTGGAAGACCCGTTTTTCAATGACTCTTGGGACGCCTACCAGCAGCTGACCAGTCAGATTGGTGAAAAAATTCAAATTGTCGGTGACGATCTTTTTTCCACCGATATCGATCGTTTGAAAAAAGGGGTTAACGATTACTGCGCCAATGCAATTTTGGTCAAACCAAATCAGATCGGTACGGTATCCGAAGTATTGGCAGCGATTAATTACGCCAAGGCGCATCATTTTGCGACGATAGTATCCCACCGGTCCGGTGATACAACCGATACTTTTATTACCGATTTGGTAGTTGCGACTGGCGCCGGTC
>DAHXOW010000074.1 GCA_027364665.1 bacterium
ATCCAGGTTGCACCCGGGGCTAATGAAATTAATTGACCCTGGTTGTCGTAAAAACGAGTTCTTGATTCCGAATCTCCTTTTTGCCAGCTGCCGAGAATTTCCTGGCCCGCTTGGAAAAGCTCCATTTTTCCATGATTGAACTGTAAAACGATATTGCTTGCAAGAAGGGGTTGGTTGTTTAAATTATCATTCTGTTGTTGATTATTCTGACTACGAATGTAATCGTAGTTGTTGGTATCGTAACGGTACGAGACAATTTTTTTGCTCCCAGCATAATTGATGGTTAACTGATTAATTTTAGGATTGAGATTAAGCTGATTCGGATCCAGAAAAGTATAAATAGGATAGGAGTCTTTGATTAGGCTGCTCCATTTGAATTTATCGGCTATCGGATAGAGATTATAGGTTGAAGTAAAAAATTGTCCGTTAATTTCCCAGTATGCGTTCGGAAAATTTAATTCGCTCAAATCTTTGACTCCTGAGTTGCTATTTTTATCCAGGTGTGCGAAGAAAGCATCATATTCATCGGCCCAGTTTAGAAGCTGATTATCTGCGTCAATCACTGGGCCTATCTTGGCAGCATCTCTTGGTCCGTAAACAGCCATTATCTGGTAATCCGAACTCTCGTAGATCACGCTAGCCTGTGATAATCCGTAACTGTTTTTTTGATCATTGAGTACTACGGCAATCGGATGTCGGACAGAAAGGGCCTGATTGGTCAGCGTCCCATCCAATATGGAGGAATATAGGTCGTTATTTAACGGATTATTTGCACCACCTCCCAGGTTTTGTGATTTGGCGTACGGGTTTGTTTTGAAAATCTGGAACGTTGATACGATATACAAATACAGTAATGAGCTGGCAACGATTATCATCGCCAAAACAATCAGGGCGACAAAAGGGCTGCGCTTAAGTTTCATCGTTATTGCTTTCCGATAATTACCACGATATCCGTATCGGATGGAATAATGGCTGAATTCAGAACCGCCGAGGCTGTGTATCCGCTCAAAGCGTTAACGATCTGATTGGCGACGTTTTGACTTGTGTTGCCGCCATAAACCACCTCGGTTGTATTGTAAGTAAATGATGAGGCGTTCCCGGTAGCTATAACATCAAAACCGGCATTCTTTAAGACACCTGCCGCTTTGGCGGCCGCGCCGGTAATACCACCGCCGTTTAGTACCCTGATTCTTGCCGTTTGGGCGGTCAAGCTGTTTTGTGACGGGCTCGCCGATGGACTTGGACTGGCTGAGGGACTAGTTGAAGAACTTGGGCTGGTTGAAGCTACCGGGCTAGCGCTTGATCCGGATGAACTGGCGCTGGGCGGAGTCGAGGTGTCGCTATTTTGGGATTGGCGATAAAAAATAATCGCCTGAGAGACTAAAAGACCAAGCAAAACCACTAGTATAACAACTAATATTGAAGTTATGATCTTTTGTTTTGTATTTCCAGGTAACGTTGGTTTCGCTGGAGGCATCAAAGGTTTTTTTTGAAGTTGTTCCGTCTCTGGGTTTTTGGCTTGAATTGATTCAAATGGTACGGCTGAAGTCGTTTTATCCTCAATTGCCACCCTAGGAACTTCTGCTGCCTTTTGCAGTAAAGGATCGTTACTCTCGATCGGTTTTACTTCCTCGGTTTTAATTTCCTCGGTTTTAGCTTCGTCCTGTTTTATTTTTTCTTCGGACTGTTCCGTTTCGTTTCCCGGGTTTTGATCCGGACTCTTTATATCAAAAAATTTAACCATGCCACCTCTATTAGCTTTATTCTAAGGCCAAGTGGTTTTCTTATGCAAGCTTTTCTAAAATTTACGGATCACACCTTTGACTTTGCCTTGCACTGTAATATTTTTCACATAGATAGGTTTCATTTCATGATTAGCAGGCTGTAGTCTGACCCGATGATTCTCCTGATAGAAGCGTTTTAAAGTTACATTTTCTCTATCAACCAAGGCGACAACAATGTCGCCATTTTTTGGTCTGTCTATTTGTTCGATGATTACGAAATCACCATCGAATATGCCGTCTTCAATCATCGAATTACCTCTAACCCGTAAAGCAAAAACATTCGGTCCGGCCATGTCGCGCGGGATATCGATCGACTCGTTGGTTCTAATGGCCTGGATTGGCGATCCGGCAGCGATAGCACCCATCAAAGGTACGGAAAAAGCTTCGGTTTCCCAATTTGGAGTCAACTGCAATGATCTTGCCTCACTATTAGTTCCCCTCCGCAAATAACCTTTGACGGTTAGTGTGTCAATGTGTTCGGCAACGGTTGCTACGCTGGAAAGATCGAAATGTTCACCGATTTCGCGATAACTCGGCGCGTAGCCGTTGTCGGTGATAAATTGAGTCAGATAATCAAGAATGTATTTTTGTTTCTTAGTTAATGGTTCCATTTTTACCAGCCTATTTTTGTTCTTATTTTGTTCTATTCTTCAGGATATTCGAACAAAATACGTAAGTCAAGGCTACGCTCAACCGTGATCGCTGATTCAATCGCTTAAAATATGCCACAAGGCAATTGCCGTTGCCGTGGCAACATTTAGTGATGAAGTTTGGTGATACATCGGGATTTCTAAATGTAAATCGGCTTGGTCGAGAGCTAGTTTGCTGACCCCGTCTGTTTCATGTCCGACGATCAGGGCAACGTTTTCTTGTGTTTTTAGAGAACCAAGCGGCTTGCTTTTGGAGGTTTGTTCCAAGGCGATGATCAGGTAATGATTTAGCTTTAGATTGTTGATCAATTCCACAATATCTTCTGCGTATTGCCAGGCTATTCGATTTTCGGCTCCCAAAGCGGTTTTATGTATCTCTTTTCTCGGAGGGATCGGACTGATGCCTGTTAAATAGATTTTTTCTACACCCAAACCCGTCGCGACCCGAAACATTGCCCCTACGTTATAAAGGCTGCGGACATTATCAATAATCAAAACAACCTTTTTGTTCATAGTACCATTAGATTATGGCTATTTGCCTCTGTAAGACCGGTAGAAGCTCATCCAGATAAATTTCGTCCTGGAGACCGGAAACCATATCCCGCATGATTATATGGTCATTGATGGCTTCTTTTTGACCGATGATTAAGGTGATTCTGGCACGCAGTCTTTCAGCTACTTGTAATTGTTGTGAGATGCTGCAACTTTCACTGGCGGTTATCGCATAATATCCGGCCTGATAAAGCTGTTGTAGCAGCCCGATGGACTTTTGTTTTGCCTGCGTTCCCAATTGGGCGATAAAAATCTGGACGCCATCGTCATATGGAAGAGCCAAATGCTTTTCCTCCAGATATTTACTCAAGAGAAGTAAATCTATGGTTAAACCGAATGCACCGAGTTCACGTTCAGATAATAATCCGGCTAACCTATCGTAATGAAAACCATAAATAGCCGGAATTATTTTATCATCTGTCGCCAGACCGACTACGGTTTGTTCTGCTTCGGGCGTGTCAATGAAAAAACGACTGTTCAAATCATACCGTAATCCGAGATCGTCACAGGTCTCCAGTATCCCGGCTAATTGACCATGGCAGACAGGACATAGATGGTCTAAAAGCACCGGGGCGTCATCTAACCACGGGTGGATCGCATCGATTGGACAATTATAAATTTTTTCTGGAGTCGGACTCTTTGAGCATTCTTCACACAGCTGATTAAGATGCGGTTCAACGAACGATTTGAACTTACTGTCAAAAATCGGTTTGCAATCACGACAGCCGTTTGAATGAATGGAAATAATTGTATTTTTAAGATGCATTTCATCGGCCAGTTTATTGAGAAAAATCAAAACCAGGGCGGCGGTTGTCGGTTCTTTTATTCCCAGAATATCCAAGCAGTAAAAATAGTCATGGCGATAGCGGTCGTTTTCCTTGCTTATTACTTCTGATTGAAATGCTACGTGTACCGGAGGCGGCCAATCGTAAAACTGATTTTCATTAAAACTTCGAATAATCCCGATGCGAGGGTGTGAGCGAAAGACGAATTTTTCATTATTATTTTCGACATTCGATTCGATCAGTTCATTCATTTTTGACTGATCATAGATTTGCTGATAGAGAGAACGAGGGTCAAACGGGGGTAGGATGATCTGCCGATAACCGAAGCGGGTCGAAAGTTTGTTTAAAATATCCTCGGCGTAACGCCAATAACGGCGAGACTCTGGCAAGACATCATTAAGACCGGTCGGATTCTGATATTTCCAAGGGATAACCGTGGTATTGTCTGTAATTTCAGTTCGCATAGCCCCTCAATTGACTAGGCCAGAGTTTAGCAGTCTGTTCACGCTTGTCAACTATTGACATAATTAATTTATTGTTGTATCATATGATTTGTGCTTGGGGTGGATGGATGAAAAGGCGTTGGTCCTCGAATCCAGCCTCGAGCAGCCGCTCCTTTTCAATTTATTTCCCCGCGCAGCTCTTATTATTATCCCACTATTTTTTTATTTTATTTCTTATTTTTTTGTTTTGTTTAATTTTTCTTTTTCAATTTTTCCATTTTTCTTTTAATTTTTATTTTTCCAGTCATTGTTTCTTTTTTTCCTTTACCGTCCGGTTATTATTTTTTCATTTCATCTGTGGATATTATTTCACACCGGCGGTAACGGATAACCA
>DAHXOW010000075.1 GCA_027364665.1 bacterium
CAGTACATATCGTGGCGTGTCAATGGAAAATATTGTATATTTATGACTGGAAAAAAAATTTTTAAAATGACAAAACAGACAGACAGAGTAACTAGAGTTAAGGAAAACGACCTCAGGATAGCCCGGGAGTTTAAGAGCCGAGCAGAAAAAATCCTTGGGGATAATTTGGTTTCGGTTATTTTATATGGCTCGAGAGCCAGGGGCACGGCCAGAGAAGATTCGGATATGGATATACTCCTCCTGACAAAAAGAGAGATAAAACGATTCAGCAAAACGGACGAGGCTTTGCTTGACGCGACTTACGCCTTCCTGGACCAAGACGAGATTCTTATTACGGCCATACCCTATACTATTAATGATTACGATAAACGGAAAGAACTTGTGCCTGTGCTTTATTGGATCGAAAAAGAGGGAATTCGTATATGATCGATTCGGATATTTTGCAAATGTTGGCAAAAGCGGACGAACGATTAAAATCCGCCAGAGTGCTGTCGGAGACGCATCATTATAATGATGCGGTATCCCGTTGCTTATTATGCAATGCTTGACGCCGCAAGATCAGCTTTGCTAACCAAAAACGTCTATCCTAAAAGTCATGCCGGCGCGGTGCATCAGTTCCATCGGGTTTTTATAAAAAGCCTGATTATTCCGGATGAATTCGGAAAAATGCTATCACGAGCCGAACAAAGCAGAGAAGAAGCCGACTATGAGTACACCAAACAGTTCAGCGAATCGGATGCCACGAAAATCATCTCCAGGCTGAAAAGTTCGTCCAGGCCATCCGAGAATTAATAAACAAAAACGAAATTTCAAATTAATTGTCTGTTGCAGTCTATCCTCCACCCTGTTCATTAGATGATCCAAGCGTTTATGAGTCTCTTTTGAATATCTCATGAACATTACGGTTAATTTGTCTCAAGGCATTCGTTCTTTGGTATACAAAAAAACAGGCTAAAAGCCTGGTCTTTTCCTGGTGGGCGATACTGGATTTGAACCAGTGACCTCCGCAATGTCAATGCGACGCTCTAACCAACTGAGCTAACCGCCCAAGATTCTTCTTATAACGATCTCAATTCTAACATGTTTTCGGCACATTGTACAATTTTCAGACAAGGGCAAATTAATTACTATGATATCGTAATATAATAAAAAATTGACTTTTTATTATATTCGAATATAATAAAAGCATGAATCAAGAATTGTTGGAATATCTGCAAAGACAGCTCTCCCTTGGAAAAGAGAGGCTTAATCATTATGTCGTAAACGGTAACGGCAAAGCGTATCCGAAGCGTAATATATACCTAAAAATCCAACGATACTTGGCTGATTTTTTGAATGGGAGCCGATCCGATAAACGTTGGATAATCATTCCCGGTTTACGCGGAGTCGGGAAAACCACGATACTTGCTCAAGTCTATGTCAGCCTTCTGGGACAAGATAAGGACATCAATCTTCTCTACGTTTCGTTGGATGAAGTAACGGGTACGTTAGGAATGACTCTAAAAGATTTGATCACTGTGTACGAGCAATTGATCGGCGAAAACTATGAAACCTTGAGCAAACCGACTTTCCTGCTCATCGATGAGGTACAAAGCGATCCCAACTGGGCTCCGGTGCTCAAATCTCTAAACGATCGAGCAAATAAGGTTTTTCTTTTATGCAGCGGATCCAGCGCAATTCACCTCCAACATACCGCTGACATTGCCGGGCGTCGGGCGGTTATCGAAAAACTCCATCCGCTCAGTTTTACCGAATTTGAAATGATTAAATTCGGCGTCGATCCGGACGAGGAATTAAGCAAATCGATTATGGACGCGCTTTATCTAAGTGAAAATGGATCAAACTGCTTTGATCGCTTAAAACTGTTAGAGACGAGGGTAAATCAATATTGGGCCAAAGTCGGCAGGCAAAACTGGTCTTATTATCTAAGGGCCGGATCCTTTCCTTTTGCTCTGGCTGAAAAAGAACAACAAAACATTTACGAAGCAATTCTTTCTTCAATCGACAAAATTATTACCAAAGATATCCAACAATTGGAGAGATTTTCTTACGAAACGATTCCGGCTATCCGTCGAATATTGTTCATATTAGCTGAAAGCGATGCGGTCAGTAACATTAAATTAAGCGAGGTACTTGGCATCAGCCATTTAACCGTCGCTTCCGTTCTAGAAGTCTTG
>DAHXOW010000013.1 GCA_027364665.1 bacterium
ATATAAAACGTTGTGTGTTGCAACCACATCGATATATTCACCTCTTAACTCATCAAGTTCCTCTTCGTCCTTCTGGTTGTAGAGCGGTTCTTTAATGAGATGACGGTAGAGATGAGTGGCTGCGCCGTAATTTGAGAAAAAGCGCGAATAGATTTAAAAATCTTTGTTATTGCTAACGATGATCAGTCTGTTCAAATAGAAATTGATGATCGTCATCTGGCCGAAAGGACATTCAGCAATGTTGCTTTGTATGCACGATTGGATGATCAAAGTCAACTTGATTTTACGGGAAAGATTGTTATCCCGAAAAACATTTTATTTTGCACCGCCTACCAATTAAATCGTAATCTGATGTTGAGCAAAAAAGTTAAAATAAAGAGCCGCCCGCAACTGGAAATTGCAAATAATCAGGTTCGTTGTTCTCACGGAGTGAGCAGTGGTACGCTAAACGAAGACCAGATTGCTTTTTTAAGATCACACGGTTTATCAGACAATCAAGCTAAGTGGCAATTAGCCAAAGCCTTTATGATGGCGCCTCTTTCTGAAATGGATTTGCATTCAAAAATTAAACTGGCAGCAGAAAAAGAATTATTGAGAGAAGCAAATGTATAAAGACAGCTTTCCCTTTTTCAAACATCAAGAAAATCCTTATCACTATTTGGACAGTGCCGCTACCACCCAAAAACCGCAATCCGTCATCTCGGCAATAGAGGATTATTATTTGAAATACAACGCCAATCCTCATTCTTCGGCGGCAGCCCAGGAACTGCTGGATCAATCGAGAATTAAAACGGCCGAATTTCTGCACGCCGAAAAACAAGGCGTCGTTTTCACAAAAAATGCCACGGAAGGCCTGAATATTATCGCCCACGCTCTGTCTGGCAGACTTGGTTCCCAAGACGAAATATTGGTAACTGAGCTGGAACATCATTCCAACTTCTTGCCCTGGCAAGCGATAGCCAGTCAGACAGGAGCGAAGTTGGTTATTGCAAAGACGGATAAATTTGGCGACTTAGTAACTGATGACTGGTTGAGTAAGCTTAATCAAAAAACAAAAATCGTCGCATTAAGCGCCGTCTCCAACGTTACCGGATCAGCCAACGATTTGAACATGCTTATCAAAGAAGCCCATCGCAAAAACTGTTTAGTAGTTATTGACGCAGCACAGGCAACCGGGCATCAGCTAATAAATGTTCATCAACTCGATTGTGATTTTCTAGCGTTCTCAGGTCATAAAATGTATGGTCCGCTTGGAGTAGGGATATTGTATATCCGTCCTGAAATAGCCAAAGAATTAAACCCGCTTTATTTAGGTGGTGGCATGGTTGGAATTGTCAGTGATAACAACAGCAGCTGGGCATTACCTCCTGAACGATTTGAAGCCGGAACGATCGATTCGGCTGCGGTTTTCGGCTTAACCAAAGCGATTGACTTTATCAAATCGATCGGCATTGAGACGATCATCCAACACGAATCAAAACTAATCAATCTGGCCAAAGAGCGTTTGTCAAAACATCCAGAAATTACACTTTATTCTTCAGCGAGGTCAAAGACAGGACAGTCGGTTTTATCATTCAATTTAAATTCGGTTCATCCCCACGATTTGGCCTTTGTTTTAAATCAGAAAGGTATAATCGTCCGAAGCGGAGATCACTGTGCTCAACCCTTAATGAAAGCCCTGGGCATTCCTGGAACGGTCAGATTGAGTGTCGGGATATATAACGAACCGGAAGATATCCAGTCCCTTGACGGGGCAGTGAGCGAAGCAATTGATTTGTTTGCTAATCGAAAAACAACATTTTCATAAAATTATGACAATCGATCAAGATTTGTATAAAGAAATCATTTTTGACCATGCTGATTACCCGCGTTTCAATCAGCCGATCTTAGGAGCAAACGCAAAAATCGATCTGGTTAACCGTTCATGCGGCGACGTCGCACATTTAGAAATAAGGTTAGTCAAAGACAGACTTGAAGCGATTTCCTGTCGGGTTAACGGTTGTTTGATCTCGGTTGCTTCCGGATCGTTAATGTGCGAAAGAGTGATTAATTTAAGGAAAGACCAAATCAGGTTGTTAATCGATCGGATCACTTCCATAATTGGCAATCACTCAGACGAAGAAATAACCGATCCTGAACTGCAAGCGATTGTCGGGGTCAGAAAATACCCTAATCGCCAAAAATGCGCCATTCTTCCCTGGCAAGCGCTGGAACAATTAATTGACAATAAAAGTAAAAATCAAGCAAAAAATAATGAGCAAAACCGGTAAAATTGAAAATAGTCGCGAAAAAATTATTGACGTCTTACAATCGATCGTCGATCCGGAATTAAAATTCAATTTAATTGACCTCGGCTTAATTTACGGAATCACTATCAAAAATGACGACTTGGCGATAATTGAGATGACGCTAACTACTCCAGCTTGTCCTTTCGGTGATTATTTAAAAAATCAGGTTGTTCAAAAAATGGCTCAAAAAGGCTATCGGGCCTCGATCAACTGGGTTTGGTCGCCTCTATGGAATCCGGAAATGGCCACCGACGAGATTAAAGACCGTTTCGGTTTATGGTAAAATATTCAGACGGGACGACTTATCATTATGGAACCAGATTATGTTTATCTTGATTATGCGGCGGCAACCCCTCTCGAAAAAGAGGTTTTTGAAGCTATGTTGCCTTACTTCGATCATCTATTTGCCAATCCGTCCAGCTTGCACCATCCGGGAAGAATGGCCAGGGAGGCCGTTGACAACGCCAGGAGAGAGATTGCTGAGCTTTTATCTTGTCAGACCGACGAATTGATTTTCACCGCCGGTGGAACAGAAAGCGTTTGTTTGGCTCTGCAAGGCATTGCCTTAGCCAATCCAGATAAAAACAGAATTATCATCAGTCAGATAGAACATCCCTCCTTGCTTGCGCAAGCTGAAATGTTAGCCAAAGACGGCTTCGATGTCAGATATGCCAAACCGAACTCCGAGGGTTTGATCGAAACGGGTGAATTGAAAAGTCATTTAAACGATCAAACCTGTTTGGTTAGCATCGGATACGCCAACAGTGAGATTGGGACCGTACAATCAATCAAAGAATTAGCCGACTTAACCCATCAATACGGCGCATTATTCCATACCGATGCCTGTCAGGCGGCAGAAACCCTGCGGATCGAGCCAAAAATCCTCGGGGCAGATTTATTGTCGCTAAATGCCGGCAAGGTTTATGGCCCGAAAGGTTGCGGTTTGCTGTATCTCAAATCGGGACTATCATTTGCTCCGCAGATGCCGGGCGGAGGACAGGAAGGCGGGCGACGCGGGGGAACGGAAAACGTGCCGGCAATTGTCGGTTTTGCTAAAGCCTTATTGCTTTGCCAAAAGGAAAAAGAACGGATAAGCCGCCGTTATCTCAGCCAAAGAGAACGTCTTTGGCTGTCTTTAAAATCGATCGGGGCACGGCTGAACGGACATCCGGAAAAACGTTTGGCAAACCA
>DAHXOW010000025.1 GCA_027364665.1 bacterium
GTTATTTTGCTGTTTATTGCCATAAAAGCTTTTAATAAGCAGGAACTTTGAAAAAATTTGTCTCTGTTTCTTTAACCGCACTTCAAATTCTCGTTTTACCAACTCTTTTTGTGGTCATTTATTATAGTCAGTATCAATTTGATCACGAAAGATTATTGCAATTACAAAACTTAAAAATATCCGAAAACCAACTCATTGCGCCAGATATTATTAACCCTAATTTGTTACCGAAAATCAGCTTTGGGATGAACAATTTCTTAGCCGATTTAATGTGGCTCGAGACAATACAATATTTTGGTGGCGGGAACCCGAATGAAAAATATAATGAATTACCTCAAATGATTAAGGCCATCCTAGCGCTTGATCCTAAATTTTCATATCCATATACTTTCGCTGGATTAATATTACCCAGCGAAGGTTTTGCTGATCAGGCACTCAGTATATTAAGTAATGGAGAAAAAAGCTTACCAAAAGATTGGTCTTTGCCTTACTATGAAGGGACAATTCAATTTATTTACAAAAAAAATCACCTTGCCTCGGCCGAAGATTATCAAAAAGCTTCAAAATTGCCGGGGGCACCGGCAATGAATTTGTTTTTAAGTGCTGTTCAATATGATCAAAATAATAACTACCAAACAGCAGAAACAATTTTTAGTAATATCGCTAAAGAAAGCTCGAGCACATATTTTAGGCAACGAGCCAAATTGTTTATTAAGCATTACGAGCTGTTGTCTAGTCTTAATAACCTTACAAAAAATTTTTACAAAAAATTTGATCGATATCCAACCGATTTGAATGAATTAGTACAAAAAAAATACCTTAATTCTTTGCCACAAGACCCTTTGAATAGGCAATTAGAATACAATGCAAAAACCGGCGCTGTAACCTCGCCTTTATCAAAATAATTAGAATAAAAATCTCATAATTAAGCCAATCGTTAATAATAACACGTAGCCAGTAACCACGCTTACCATCAATTCTTTGGCATCACTAATCGCATCTTTGTTACCCTGAGAGCTTATATATTTAAAACCGGCATAAAGCAATAACAGCCCCATCACAGATGTTCCGACCGCTCCGACCATGTCGTTAACTAGGGCATTTACGAAAGACTGCAATGCCCCGCTTCCTGTGGAGGACGTACCCAAAACGGTAGTATTGCCGCTCCCACTGGACGCTTGATTAGAAGAGCTCGTGGATGAATTACCTGACGTCTGGCGGCTTGATCCAGTTTTACTATTTGATTGGCCGCTACTTACCGCGACGAGATAGTCATCAGCAGCAAAGGTTTTTTGTGTCTTATTAATGTTATTAATCAATAATAGCGATAAAATCATTGCGAAAAGGACAGCTATGAATATCTTGGTGCGGATGAGAGGAGTCGAACCTCCACGACGTTTCCGCCAATAGCTCCTAAAGCTATCGTGTCTGCCATTCCACCACATCCGCATCATAACCCCTCCGGCTGATAATTTAGCAAATATAGAGCGATTACTCTATATGCATTCTCTCTTCTTGCTTTAAGATAACTCTTCTCAGCGCGTCTGACCAGTCGTCCTGATTTTGTAACAGCCTGTCGGATATCTTGTCTGCCAATTCAATCAATTTCCAATCAGCCAGATTAGCAAATTTAAACTGTTGAAAACCCGCCTGTCTAACTCCGAATACTTCACCAGGCCCCCGCAGCTCCAAATCCTTTCTGGCAAGCTCAAAACCGTCATTACAAGTAACAAGAGCTTTTAATCTTTCTCTAGCCACAAATTGGCCTGAGGAGGTAAACAGAAAGCAATAAGCGTCATCACTTCCCCGGCCGATACGACCTCTTAATTGATGTAACTGTGCCAAACCAAAAAATTCTGATCCTTCAATCATCATAATATTAGCACTCGGAATATCGACGCCAACCTCTATAACTGTCGTTGTCACTAATACGTCAATCTGTTTATGCCTAAACGATTCGATAATCAATCTCTTTTCTTCGGCCTTCATTTTCCCGTGTAACAAACCGATTCGACGATTCGGGAACACTTCCTTTTGGATTCGCTCAAATTCTTGTTTAGCCGCCTTTTTTTCTTCAATGAATGAAAATAATTGACCCGAATCGGATATATTATCAGGATCACTTTCTATTAAGGGGCACACCACAAAAACCTGGGAACCCCTATCGACATGTTGATCAACAAAACGATAGACCAATTCCCGACTTTTTTCCGGTACTAATTTCGTTGTCACCGACCCTCTGCCAAGCGGCTTATCAGGGATAATTGACACGTCAAGATCCCCATACAACACTAACGCAGAAGTCCGTGGTATTGGAGTAGCCGACATGGAAAGCAAATGCGGTATAGATTTACCTGAAGAAATTAATCTAGCCCTTTGTGACACGCCAAACCGGTGTTGTTCATCTACAATCACCAAACCAGCTTTTCCTTCTATATCCCAGTTATTGGACAATAAAGCATGCGTACCGATAATCATGGAACCGGAGGTATCCTGCAACGCTTTCAGAACTTGGTTTTTCGACAATCGCTGATCACCATGATAATAGGTCCCACTCATAATCAAAAAACTGTCCGCGTCAGGAAAAAATTTACGCCAGGTTGCATAATGCTGCTCGGCCAAAATTGTCGTCGGGGCTAAAAAAACAGCGTCTTTCCCCTGCTTCTGTACGCGCTCAGCCGCCAAAAAAGCAACTAAAGTCTTTCCTGAACCGACATCGCCGTTAAGCAAGCGTCTCATCGGTATGGTTTTGATCAAATCCGTAGACACGTCTTCCATAGCCTTAGTTTGACCGTCAGTTAATCGATAGCCAATTCTCCGCAATATTTCATTTGTCTCGTCAGGAGTGTCAATAAAAGCAAAGGCTTTGTCTTGACGCCTGACTTTAAATCGCTTGGTAAAAACCATGATTTGCCAAAGTTCGTCTAAAGCCAATCTGTCTCGCGCAAATTTCACTTCATCATAATTATCCGGGGAATGTAAAAATCGAATAGCATTTACCAAATCGCTAATTTTGTACTGATTTAACAATTGTTCCGGAAGCGGGTCTATTAAATTAGAGGCTTCGTTAATGACTTTATGGATAATTTTTGCAATTACTCCGTTAGACAAACCGGAGCTGCTCCCATATACGGGAACAAGTTTATCGGTTAATTCGAATTGAAAATCCGGATTGTTGAAATATAAAGCTCCGTCATTAAAATTATCCTTTTTTATCGGACCCAATATTTTAATTCTAAGCCCAATTCGCAGGCGTTTTCGCAAAAAAGGTTGGTTAAACCAAAGAGCATTAATATTCCCCGTTTTGTCAGATAAAGAAGCCATTAATAAATTGATACGACGATGCTTTGTCGTCTGAGTTTTAATATCAAAGATGCTTCCTTCCACGACGGCAACCTGACCAGACTGTACATCCTTGATCGCGATCGCCTTACTGTAATCTAGATAGCGATGCGGCAAAAAGTACAGCAGGTCCCTGACGGTAGCAATGCCGTGTTGTTTTAGAATTCTAGCATAGATCTCCCCGACCCCGGACACAGCGCTAACCGGCCTATCGAGATCCATGCGACCTCCCTCAATTATATCGCTAGAAAAATTACAAACTACTTATTGTTTGCGTAATATTTATTTATCGAACTGACGACTTGGGAACTTGATTTCAGATCCTCAGTAAACAAAATCTGATCGCGATTGATGTTCATCTGATCTGTCGGACCGTGCAATTCGTTGCCCAATTTAATAAGAGTTAAATTCGGAGAAGATGATGAGCCAGTGCTTGGACTACTCGAACCAGATGACTGTAATGATTGTTGCTGATTAACCTGCAGGTAGAAAATATTAGTCAATTTTACAAATTGCTGATTCATATCCGACAAATGACCGAAATAAACCTGGCCGTTTGTTAAAAACACAGCCTGCCAGCCGCTGCTATTATTATTGTTGTTCTTGTTTAATAGACCAAACCCTTTTGTTGAAACCACCGCAAAAACAATTGCCGCAGCAACAATGACGTACACAACCCACAAAAAAATCCTCTTAATCTTCATCTTCTTCCTTTCTCATACAAGAGTAACAACAATCCAATTTAATGTAAACCGTCCGCGAGCGAACTGGCTCAATGTTATTATACTTTCCTCAACCAGCCGAAGGTATCTTCCAGTTTACTTAAAATAATTTGCAACAAAGATTTCTGCTGCTGAGGAGTGAGAATACTGTAATCACTACTGTAGCCGATATTACCGGAGGCGTCCACTGCTTTAATTCTAAAATGATAATTAGTAGACGGTTTTAAGTTATCGATAATTAAAATATGAGACGTGCCCAAAACACTGTCGACTCGTGATTTGTAGGCATAATGCTTATCGCTGTTAATCATGCCAATATTATACTCAATCTGACTAGTAGCAGGCTTATCTGTTGTCCAAGAAACAATTAATTGTAAGGTATTATCACTTACAGAAGTATTAACTTCGCTTTTTATCTCACTGATAACAGGCGGGATAGTATCTAGGGGAGTTTTAAAAGACAAAGTGTTTGTGTTTGTGGTATTTCCATACGTATCACGACCTATAATGATAAAATTGTACTGGGTCTGTCCAGTTAGTCCCGTAATATCCACAGAGTGATCCGAAATTAGAGCGTGTTCCCCAACATCGGTTGCCTGACTTTGGCTTTGCCCAGCAAGCCAGTAACTAATAAACGAATCTGTCGGTATATTAGTTGTCCAAGCAATATGTGCTGAGGTGCCAGTAAGTGGGCCTATTGTATAACCTTTAATACTCGGCAAAGTAAGCGTCGAAAACACGTAATCGTCAGATGAAACCGACTGATTAACATTGTCAATTCCTTTAATCTGAAAATGGTAAGTTGTTCCGGATGTCAAATTAGCAAGACGAACTGTGTGAGCAGTGGTGAAACCAGCGCTCTGATCGTTAAAAGAAGACCCGTAGTCAGTTGTTGGACCATAAACAATCGATGAAGAGGTAACGGTAGATGTCGTCCATGTAACAATCGCCGAATTTAAGGTAATGTCGGAAACTAAAACTGAAGAGATATTAGCCTGTTTAGCGGTGGTAAAAGTACTGTCACCACTATAGCCAAAATGCCCCATAGCATCTTCGCTTTCTACCTGATAATGGTAAGTTGTGAACGGTGATAGGCCGGTAAGAGTAACGCTATGCGAGGTAACTTGCTCATTCGCTTGCCCCATCTGAGTACCATACGCGCTCGTCAATCCGAATGCCACAACGGAACTGGATAAAACATCTGTCGTCCACTGAACCACGGCTGTCGTGCCGGTAATATCAGTAACAACTGGCCCCTGAGCCGATATCACAGGTGGAGCGAAATCCAGTTGATTATCGGCAGGGATAAAACCGATTGCGTCAATTTCATAATGACTGCTGGACAAATAATCGGCTCTAGCAGCAACAGGAACAATCAGAGTAAACAATACGGCCCCTGCCAATAATCGAGTAAAAAAACTATTCAATGCATCCTCTTATTTATTATCATAATTGATTGACCGATGGGCCGCAATCTTAAACCGAATATTTTTGACTGATTACCCCGCCGCCTAAAACTTCATTATCACGATAAATTACTAAGGATTGACCCAGACTAACTGCGGCAATCGGCGAAGCAAATGTTACTTCTATTTTATCACCGACTAGTCGTGCCACTGCTTTGACTAATGGCTGTCTATAACGCACTCTGGCGCTGGCAGATAAGGGCAGTTCAGGCTGGACATTAACCCAACTAACCTCAGATATGACTACTCGCATTGTTAACAAAGTCGGATGGTTGGCAGGAGCTACCACCAACTCGTTAGTTTCGATGTTCTTTCCGGCAACATACAACGGCACACCACTTCCTTTGGTGTCAAAACCGTGACGCTGGCCTTCAGTATAAAAGATTACTCCTTCATGCTGTCCGAGCTCTTTCCCCTCAGGTGTAATGACTTTCCCGGGTTTAATCGGGAGATATTGTTGTAAAAATTTTCTCATGGAAACTGGCCCGATAAAACAAATCCCCTGGCTGTCTTTTTTATTGGCGTTCGGCAAACCGTGAGAGGCGGCAATTTGTCTAACCTCAGCTTTCCACAATGCACCAATAGGAAAAAGTGTGTGCTTTAATTCGGGCTGCTTTAGGGTATAAAGAAAATACGACTGATCCTTATTCTGATCAACGGCACCATAAAGGTGATAGGCACCAGATAAGGAACGGCTGGAAGCGTAATGCCCGGTAGCCATCAAATCCGAGCCTTTTTTTTGCGCTTCGCGCCAAAATAAATCAAATTTTATCTCTCTGTTACACAAGACGTCTGGATTTGGCGTCAGTCCAGATTGGTATTCCTTGATAAAATGGTCAACAACCCGTTCACGATATTCTTTCTCAAAATCAAAAATGAAGAACGGCATGCTTAATTTTTGGCAAACCTTTTCGGCAATTTCAGCTTCTTTTTCCCAAGGGCTATACGAAACACCTTCCATGTCTAGAGACCAGTTTTTCATAAAAGCTCCGAAAACCACGTATCCCTTTTCCACTAATACCGTTGCCGCAACAGCGCTATCAACCCCTCCAGACATGGCCACAGCAACCAGTTGTTTATTCATATGTTTCTGCCAATTTCAGCGTATTTGCCAAAAGTGTAGCAATGGTTAACGGGCCGACTGCACCTATTGGAGGCGTCATCCAAGAAGCAATGGAGGCGCAGTCAGGATCAGCATCACCCATGGTTTTGCGGTTAACATTCGCATAGCCAGCATCAATGATAATTACTCCAGATTTTATGATATCAGGCGTAATAATACCGGGCTGACCGACTCCGGTAAAAATAACGTCGGCAGTTTTAAGTATCTGATGCGACGACGGGGTATCTTTATCTACAATAATCGGATGAACACCTAGCTCCGTTAACATCCTGGCCAGCGGCTGACCAACCAACATTCCCTGTCCCACTACCACTAATTTCCCATCAGTCAAACGGTAGCCCGTCTTATCCAATAGGGCCAGCATTGCTTGTGGGGTCGGTGGTCTGATTGGCGGTTGAGGTTCCGTTTTGCTATCGAGAATATAGAAAAAAGCATCTGGATCCTTATTCGGTTTCAGATGTGACAAAATTTCCTTTGGATTAAGATTGTTCGGCAACGGTAATTGTACTACCACACCAGTATACTGAGGGTTAGCACAGGCAGTTTCAATTATTTCAATGACCTCTTTTTGTGATATATCTTCGGGAAGGAACTCTTTTGAGTATTGCAAGCCGTTTTCGAGACATTTTTGTTGTTTCATATTCTGATAGGCAACGCCTGCCAGATTATTATTTGCGACGATACCGTGTAAATGAATTTCGGCCTTTAAACTGACTATGCGTTCTTTCAGAGAACGGTAAATTTTTTCGACTATATCGTCACTTGTCAATATCTTGGCAGTCATATAATATCCGGTAAATTAAAAAACTTCATTGAATTAATCGTCGTTATTTTATCGACATGGTCAAGTGAGGTTTGCCAAAGCTTTGCTAGTTCCGTGGCGACATAAATTGCGCCCGTCGGATCATTGCGGGTTCCCCGCAAATTGCCAGGTGCCAAAAAAGGACTATCCGTTTCAATCATTGCACGATCATGAGGTAAAAAAGCCGCCGCTTCGCGGATAAATTGATTTTTGGGATAAGTGATTAAACCGCTAAGCGATACCATCAAACCAAAATCAAGTATTCTTTTCAAGAAACTATGGTCGCCCTCAAAACAATGCACCACTGCTTTTTTTGGGAGATGACCTGATTTGGCGAATTCTATAAAGGCATCATTTGCCCGACGCAAGTGAAAAATTACCGGCTTGTTCAATTTTTTTGCCACATCAATTTGATTTTTAAGATAGTTCAACTGTTCGTCAACGCTTAAATTATGTTCGTTTGAAAAATCTAACCCGACTTCTCCAACAGCAACACAGTCGGTTGACAAAACTTGTCTTTCCAGCAGCAATAAATCTTGTGACCATGTTTTTGTCTGTATTTCGGTTGGATGAAAACCGCAGGCCGCAAATAAATTATCGTATTTTGCGGCCAATTTAAGGGCGCGCTCACTGGACTTGCCATCAACTCCAACCACGATTGCTTGACGGACACCTTTTTCCTGCATCCGCACCAGTATTACAGATAGATCAGTATCAAATTGCGACAAATTTAAATGACAATGTGAATCAATCATTGGTGGCGAGGAAATAACACTTCTGGCGACAAAGAGACTCGTGTATTAGATCGAAGCTCTCCCCATTGTATCGAACGAAAATGTTCTTTATCGGTTTGCTGGTAAACGGGTTCAAGATTCAATGACCGACGGATACGTCCCGCAGCATCTGGAAGCAAAGGGGTAAGCATCAACGAAAGGTGTCGTAAGGTTTCCAACAGCTCGTAAAGAACATTCTTTAATTGCTCCTGATCCTCCTTTACCAGGCCCCATGGCCTCGTCTCGTCAATTCTTTGATTTGCCAATTTAACTAATTGCCAAGTCGATTCAAAGGCTACATTTATGTTGTAACTGCTGAGTGATTGCTGCCATTTTTGCCAAATCTCTGTCACCAATGCTGCATTATGAGCTGATGAGGGAGCGGGAACCAAGCCATCATAATATTTATCGACCATAACAATTACTCTTTGCACTAAATTACCCAACTCATTGGAAAGGGCAGCGTTGTAAGTCTGGTTCAGTAAACGATCAGAGAAATCTCCGTCTTCCCCGAAAGTAAAAGCGTTAAAAAGATAGTAGCGCAAGCCATCTACTGAATATTTTTTAGCCACTTCTTCCGGAAATACAACATTTCCAATTGATTTGCTCATTTTTTTGCCTTCGGATGTGATGTAACCATGTACAAATAAATTCTTTGGTAACTCTTCATTAATTGCCAACAACATAGCAGGCCAAATAACGGCATGAAACCTTAAAATGTCTTTTGCTAAAATTTGTTGAGTCGGGGGCCAAAAACCCGTTTTTTTACCGGCGGTGTAATAATTTATTAAAGCATCGACCCAAACGTATATCGTATGTGATTCGTCCCAAGGTAACGGAATCCCCCAGCCAACGCTTTGTCTGGAAATCGACAGGTCTTCAAGATCATTATTTTCTAAAAAAGACAGTACCTCGTTTTTCCGAACTTCTGGCTTGATAGCCAACTGATCATTAGCGATAATCTTAATTAATCGATCCTTAAAAATGGACAGCTTAAAAAAATAAGTATCTTCCGTAACCGTCTCTGGAACCGTTCCGTGGTCAGGGCACTTGCCGTCAATTAATTCATCGTTTCTTTTGAACGACTCACAACCACGGCAGTATAGTCCGCTGTATTGCCCAGGATAAACATATCCGGCCCGTTTGAGTCGATTAAGAAAATCCCGCACTACTTCAACGTGCACTTTTTCGGTGGTCCGAATAAATCTGTCATAAGAAATATCCAACTTGTTCCAAAGAGATCTGTAGTCGTCGGCAATTGTATCAACAAACGTTTGAGGAGATTGCTTAACCTTGGCCGCTGCTTCAGCGATTTTGGCGCCGTGTTCGTCGGTACCGGTTAAAAAGAGAACCTGATCGCCAATTTGTCGATGGAATCTTGCTAAAGTATCTGCGGCTAATGTCGAATAGGCCGATCCAATATGAGGATGGTTATTAACATAATAAATAGGTGTGGTTACAAAAAATTTCATTTGACATCCTTGAATAGAGCCAGGCTCATTTTACCAAAAAATAATTTAATGCGTTAGGGTAATTTAAAATGAGCCGAGCGAGATTCACCTTCCATAATAAGCATATTTTTAGCCACTAGATCAGCCAAGTCATAATTAGCGGTTCTTTTGGAAATATTGAAGCGCTTTGCATATTCGCTGGCGGTTAACGTGCCTTGTTTTTGCAATAATCTAATCCCGGAATATTGACGCTTATTAAGTTCGGGCTTGCTAGTTTTGAGCCTCTCTTTTTCACCGTGGACATATTCTTTGACTTTATTTGCAACTTCTTCTATTTGATGAGCAAATCCGTCTACAAAATATTCCAACCAGACTGTCGCGTCACCCCTATTCAACGAAACAGATTGCAATACTTCATAATAATCTTTGATATGCTGATCGTAGTATTCTTCAATTGAAAATAATTTACGAGTATCGTACCCATCCCGATATAATAAAAACATTGTTGTCACCCTGCCTACTCTGCCATTGCCATCAATAAACGGATGAATACCTTCGAGTAGGTAGTGCGCTAAACCTGCCTTGATAATAGGATGGCAATTTTCGCGATTGACGTTGCTCAACCAATCCGCAGCCGAAAGCATTAATTTTGGAACATTTTTGGCAGGAGGAGGTATATAAACGGTTTTTCCGGACTTCGCATCGACGATATAGTTCTGCACCTGACGATATGCACCCAGCTGTTCACCTGGCAATAGGTCTTTCATCAAAACGCGATGAAATTCACGAATCATCACATCGTTGAATGGCCGACTTGGATCAGAGTAAACTCTATCTAGATAATGTAACATTTGCCAGTAATTGAAAATTTCCTGCATGTCTCGTTGCTTGGCAGTGACCGGTTGTCCGCCGATAATCTTTTTAACATTACTTTTTCCGAGTAAATTTCCGTCAATGTGCGTAGAAGAATAGATGGTGGAGACAATGGTTTCAGACTGTAATTCACGTTCGTAGGTCGGTAACAATGGAGACACGTCAAGTGCGCCTTGTGAGCGTTCAACTTTAGCGATCCCGCTTAGAATCCTGTTGGTTAAACGGTATTGCGGATGGTTAACAAAACTTTGATCAATCATTTTTTACCCCTAAGCACAAAAACGTATTCTCCCTGAGGTCGAAAATCTTTGGTGGCATACTCATCCATCGACCCAACCCATATCTCTTCGTATTTTTTGCTCAGTTCGCGACAAACACAAATTTGTCTTCCACTATCATTAATTGTAGCAAATAAATCGTGTTGTAAGGATATAATCCGTTCTGGCGATTCGAAAAAAACTGTTGTCATCGAAGATTCAGACAGGTTTTGTAAGGCAGTTTTCCTGCCTTTTTTCTTTGGTAAAAATCCCAAAAATAGAAATTTATCGCTAGGAAATCCCGAAACACTTAACGCGGTTATTACGGATGACGGTCCAGGCACCGGGACAACCTTGATTTTGTGCTCATGCGCCTGTTCCACGAGCAAACCGCCTGGGTCGGAAATACCCGGGGTCCCGGCATCTGTGATTAAGGCAATGCTGCTGCCGGTTTGCAATTGGTCCACTAACCATGATAAACGGCCGCCTTTGGAGTGGCTATGATAAGATATGGTGCGCGTATGACAATTGATCGAATTCAACAATTTACGACTGACTCTGGTATCTTCACAGGCAACCAAATCGACAGAACCCAAAACCTCACTGGCTCTTGCGGTCAAGTCAGATAGATTTCCTATCGGCGTACCGACAACAAACAACATTGGTTACCTCACGATAAATATACTTGCTTGGCTAAAGCATACCAGTTTTCTTGAGATAAATCTTCGGCTCTGGCATTAGAATCTACTCCGGAATTTTCAAGAAGCGGAATCAATTCGTTTTTGGATTTATTGAATCCGGCACTTAGAGTATTCAGAATAGTCTTTCTCTTAGAAGCGAAGCCAAACCTAACCAGCCTAGAAAACTGCCGCTCATTTATTCCGTCTGGTAATCGAGAAAAGATATGATCTAAAACGATAATTGCGCTTTCAACCTTCGGTGGCGGTGAAAACGATTCCGGCCCAATAAACCTGGTGATTAACGGCTCGGCATTAGATTGGACCAGAACCGATAATACACTCCGGTTTTTTGAACCTGGCTTAGCGATTATCCTTTCAGCAACCTCTTTTTGGATAATAAAGATTATCTTTTTTGGCAAAATACGCCAGGTACTGAAAATTTGCCTCAGGAGAAATGAGGTCAAATAATATGGCAAATTACCGACCAGTAAATAATCCGGAACCTGATTAAACCGTTTATCAATCTCGTTAATTATATCAAGGCGCCTGATGTCGGCGTTTATCACAGCAAAGCGTTTACTGTGATCAAGCGCGCCTTCTAATGAAGTTGCTAATCGCTCATCCCATTCAACCGCTAATAATGAGCGCCCGACTTGTAAAATCCTTTCGGTTAATGCGCCTGTTCCCGATCCTATTTCTACAACCAATTGTTGAGGAGATTTTCTGATCTCGCTTAGTAGGTCCTCTAAAACCAATCCGTCTCGTAAAAAATGTTGTCCGAGTCTTTGGGGCATGTTTCTAGTTTAACACTTGTTCTATTGTCACATCATACAACCGTCCTTGGCTTGACCCTGCGCTTGAGATGTTTATAAAGTCGTTTTCACTAAGATCAATATTTGAGCCTTGATTTCCTCCGGGCCAAGTTTTAATTTCAACCGATTTTCCATTGTCTTTATTAATAATCAGCAAATCGACGCCTCCTCCATAATAATCAGACGCCGCGTAACCATCGGGTAAAAATGGGTTGTATGTTGCTTGTTGATAATTAAAAACCGCACCAATTTTAAGTCTTGTTCCAATCTCTATAATTTTATCTTTTTTCTGAGTCAAGACTTGTGTGTTTATCAATGTTCGACTAACTAGCACCCCGTTTTGCCTGACTAATCTATAAGTCAATTGTGTTTCTCCGTCGACTCCTGCCTGTGACACAAAACTTTGGCCTCGATAAAGATTGGGGTCGTTTTCTCTAATCGTGTTGTACGGTATTGTCTGATTGTTTACTTCATCCGTGATGGCCACTCTGGTTATTTGCACCGTCATCCCGTCACTAATCTCAGTGTTTAGAGAAGGCGTTATACTATCCGAAGTCCCTAAGGGGGCGACGTTATTAGTTTTCATCATTTCTAATACCGTAGCAGACCACGTTCTGATCGCTGACTTTTGCCCTCCATCATCAAGGTACACTACAGGAGCCCTTTCAAGTTTAATCAATCCGCCCATACCCCAAGACGGGTCTGGAAAAGTAATAATTTTATCTTCTGGATAGGCTGTAATTGAGTTACTTTGTAAAATTAAGTTCGCGTCCGTATAGGGAGAAGAAACATTGACGAACGAAGGACTGATCGTTTTACTTGCTGGAATAATTTCTATTTGATATGGGTAAACGGCAGATTCGTAGTCTGAAACAGCAACTACACCACTACTGGCACGGACAGCAACATAGCCTACGCTAAATACTGTGCCGAAGGTGAGCGCCGCCCCTAAATACACTAACAACCTAGCAGTTGGCTTCATCTGTACGAACGATTATCCTATATCCAGTCTAGTTTGTCTATATCTTTTCGAGCAAATTTTCCGGTATGTCAAACAAGAAGCGAGATGGGAGATTGGTTTGGATCCCACCGTATAACATCCGTTGTCTGGCGGATAATAAATACAACCTCTCTTTTGCTCTGGTCATGCCCACATAACAAAGCCTTCTCTCTTCTTCCATTTCAGACAAATCTTCCAAACTCCTGGCGTGAGGGAAAATACCCTCTTCCAAACCACAAATAAAAACGACCGGGAATTCGAGTCCCTTTGCCGAATGCACTGTCATTAAAGTCACCGCGTCGGCATCGTCGCTTAATTCATCTAGATCAGAGACCAATGATACGTTTTGCAAAAAACTATCCAATGACTCTGAGCTCGAGAGAACGGATTTCAGTTCTTGTATGTTGTCAAGCCTGGATTGAGACTCTGAATCTCCCGAATCAAGATATTTCAAATAACCGCTTTTTTCCATAACATCGT
The DNA here is from genome assembly GCA_027364665.1 of bacterium. Taxonomy (GTDB): domain Bacteria; phylum Patescibacteriota; class UBA1384; order CAJBMM01; family CAJBMM01; genus DAHXOW01. The sequence continues at coordinate 13,782 of DAHXOW010000025.1, forward strand.
CAAATAATCTTACCAAGTCGTGATGATCCTGATATGCGTCTCGGACACTATTTATCATGTCTCTAAATTCCACTAAGCCGTGAGCGGCCTTTGGAGAAAGATCATATTGCCTTGAAGAAACTGGATCGAGGATGAATGGTAAATTATTTAAAAGTACTGGTAAATTTTTTGCTCCTATCCCCCTCGGCGGGACATTAATCACCCTCCCAAAACTAATTGCATCACTCGGATTGGCCACCAACCTCAACATCGCAACTGAATCTTTAATTTCTTTACGTTCATAAAACCTGATTCCACCAACAATTTTGTAAGGAATTCTACTTCGAAGAAAAACTTCTTCCACGACCCTTGACTGAGCATTGGTTCTATATAACACTGCCATTCCGCGATAGGAATCCTCTAAAACATTAGTTAATCCTTTGGCTTCATGGACAATAAATTCTGCTTCATCCAATTCATTAAACGCTTGGTATATTGTGATAGGTGGACCGGATTTATTTTCTGTCCAGAGCCTTTTATCGGAGCGTTGGGTATTTTTTGATATAACTGCTCCCGCAGCAGCTAAGATATTTTTTGTGGAGCGATAATTCTGCTCTAATTTAACTATTTTGGCATCTGGATAGTCAGATTCGAAATTTAAAATAATAGTAAAATCGGCACCGCGCCATGAATATATGGACTGGAAATCGTCTCCGACAACACAAACATTTCTACGTTTGGCAGACAGCATTTTTATCAATGTGTATTGCGGAAGGTTAGTATCCTGAAATTCATCGACTAAAATATATTGAAAATAGCGCTGATAATAATCTAAAATATCGGGGTTATTTTGTAATATATCGACAACCGATGTAATAAGATCATCGAAGTCAAGTGCGTTAGATTTTAACAGCTGATTTTGATACTCGGTATATATATCCGAGATTTTTTCTTGATAATAGCCATAAGCATATTTTCTATATTCATCAGGCTTAATCATTTCATCTTTGGCACCAGAAATATAAGACAGGATGCTAGGTGGACGAAATTGGTTGATATCCAACTTAAAATCTTTGATTATTTTTTTTACTAATTGCTCTTGGTCATTCTGATCAAATATCGAGAAATTACTGGTTAAACCAATTTTTTTTGCTTCTTTCCTAAGAATTTTTAAACACGCGGAATGAAAAGTACTAAGCCATTGAAAATTAGTCTGGTTTATACCCTGATCAAGTAACATCTGAACGATACGTCTTTTCATTTCGTTCGCCGCTTTATTGGTAAAGGTTACTGCTAAAATTCTATTTGGATCAATTTTTCGTTCGGTTACCAAATATGCTAAACGATGTATCAGGACTCTTGTTTTCCCGCTTCCAGCTCCAGCTAAAATCAACATCGGCCCATCCGGATTCTCGACCGCAGTCAATTGTTGTTTGTTTAGGACTTGAGAACGATAATCTTGCACAATCAGTATACTATCTCATTGCAACAAAAAACTGCAAGATATTTCGGATTTAAGGCGTGACATAATTTTAATATCTAGCCTTCCGCTTGCAGTTTTTCGTTTTTGGAGTTCTATCTCCTTCAACACACATATTAGAATGCCGAAAGAAACCCTCCCTAGCATTTCTGCTATGCTACTATAATAGCACATATTTAATATTTGTCAATACCCTTAATGCAACCCTTTACTTGTCTCTATTATGATCAAGATTATAATATTTTGTCTGTTCGGGCTGAAAATAAAGCTGTATGTCTCCCAAGGGACCATTTCGATGCTTGCGTATCAACAACTCGGCCAAATTTCTTTTTTCGGTGTCTTTTTCATAATAATCTTCTCTGTAAAGAAACATTACAATATCTGCGTCTTGCTCGATTGACCCTGACTCTCTTAAATCTGATAGCTGAGGTATTTTTGGACTACGTTGTTCAACGGCACGAGAAAGTTGAGATAATGCCAAAACAGGAATGTTCAGCTCGCGGGCAAGGGCTTTTAGCCCTCGTGATATCTCGCCTATTTCCTGCACTCTATTAACTTCGCCGCTGTTTGTTTTTGTGTTTCCCTGCATCAACTGCAAATAATCAACAATGACCATGTCCAAACCTCGTTCCATCTGTAGACGCCTGGCCTTGGCTCTCACTTCCATAACCGTACTCATTGGCGAGTCATCAATAAAAATCGGTGCTTCCGATAAAACGCCCATGGCATAATTTAAACGACTAAAATCTTCTTCGTTCAAATTACCCGTTCGTAATTTCCAAGAATCCAATTCGGCCTGGCCGCAAAGCATTCTGTCCACCAACTGTTCTTTACTCATTTCAAGAGAAAAAACTGCCACAGCCTTCTTTTCTTTGATTGAAGAGTGTTCGGCAATGTTTAACGCAAAAGACGTCTTTCCCATGCCAGGCCTAGCAGCCAAAATCAACAAATCTGATTTTTGAAAACCAGCAGTAAGATTGTCCAGGTCTTTGAACCCCGTCGGCACCCCACGAATCATTCCTTTGTTTTTATGAAGCAGATCAATTCTCTCAAAACTCTCAGCCAGTAAATCAGAGATCGGGATAAAGCTTCTGTCGAAAAACTTTTGTGAAACGTTAAATAAAACCTGTTCTGATTGATCCAAAGCCTCGGATGCTTCCGAAGAAGGATCATAACCGATCTGAATCATACGATTAGCCGCACTGATTAATCTGCGTAAAATAGCTTTTTCTTTCACAATATTAGCGTGGTAAACAACGTGCGCCGAAGATGGTACCTTTGCAACTAAATTCGCCAGTACCTCCGGACCACCAAGTGCTTCTAAACGTTTCGTTTGTTCCAATTCCTCAGACATGGTTACTAAATCAATCGGAACTCGCTTATCAAACAAAGAGAGCATGGCTTCATATATTATGCCGTAGTGATCACGATAAAAATCGTCAGCCGATAAAACAGGAGCGACTTTTAAAATTGCCGACTTATCAATTAACAATGACCCAAGGACCGATTCCTCTGCCTCTGTATTCTGTGGCGGCAATTTATCAGAACCGCTGATCAGCCCTGTAGGTATTGTATTTTTACTGGCTGGGCTCACAAGTACTCCTTCTTCTACGCAGCAAAAATCTCTTTAGTCGCCTCCAGTAAATCTGTCCTGACAGATCCAGAATCAGCTGCAGATACCACAAGATTACACCGCAACTGATAGTCAACCCCGGTCAAATTTTTGAGACTGTTTTCTAAGATTACTCGGTTTTTAATTTCTTGCAATCGGTCGCGGTGAAAAGGAAACCTGACCCCGACAACGAGATGCGGCTGATCACCGTTTTGTATTTCTAATAATTGGGCATTCTGCAATACTGCAGCCAAGGTGCGATTGCGGGGTTTGATATCATCAATAAATTTTGACCACAACTCCTGTTCTTTATCTCCAGGTTTCCACGAAACAACAGATAGGGTCGAGGTTTCGTTATTCTTATGATTTTCGGCAATAAATTTTTGTTCAACAACGGGGATTTGTTTTTGTGTAATACTGGATTTCTTATTTTTATCACTATTTACCCATAGTCTTACTGTTGCACTGAAAGCTATCGCTATTGGTAAATACGGCTCCGGATGAAATCGGATTTGCCTTAATGCCCAGCCCCACTCTTCAGAGGCACCCAAAAGTTGATCAATGGTTAAGTTTGCTAAGATTTCAGAGTCACGATTGGACGGGGCTAAATTTATTAAGTCGGATAAAATTCTCAAGACGAAACGTATTGATTGTTCGGGATCAATCCCCTTGTTAAACCACTCCTTCCAAACCATCAATCCTTTATTTTTTTCATCTAGAGCCGCGAGTTCCAACATTTGTTTAACATGATCAGGCGGAACAAAACCAAGTTGATCTGAAATAATTGATTCATCTAGAATACCGTCGTTAACACTGACTTGTTGCAACAATGACAAAGCGTCTCTTCCCGAACCAGAAGCGACGTCAGCCAACATAGAAGCCCCGCCTTGCGTTAATTCTAATTTTTCTTTTTTCGATACGCTTAACAAATAATTAGCCAACACAGAATTAGGAATTAAATGGAAATCAAAACGCTGACAACGAGAAATAATCGTATCCGGAACTTTGCCAATATCTGTAGTAGCCAAAATCATAATCACATGAACTGGTGGCTCTTCCAACGTTTTTAGAAGAGCATTGAAGGCTTCTTTGGTAAGCATGTGAACTTCATCGATAATATAAATCTTGAATTTCCCTTGCAGAGGAGAGAGATGAACCTTTTCTCTTAAGACCCTAATATCGTCAATACCACGATTGCTAGCCGCGTCGATTTCTACAACATCCAATATATTACCTTGATCAAATGCCTGGCAGTTTTGACAATTTCCACATGGCGAAGGCAAATTCCTATCATCATTAATAGGGCTCAAACAATTAACGCTTTTGGCCAGTAACCGAGCCATAGTAGTTTTGCCAACACCTCTAGGACCACAAAAAAGATAAGCATGTCCAATTAAATTTTTCTGCAAAGCGCGTTGAAGAGAAAGGACGACATGGTCTTGGCCGACGACATCAGCGTAAGATTGGGGTCTCCATTTTCTATACCACGTCAAGGTCATACAGACTGTTTCCTGTCTTTATTATTACGTATACAAATTACAGCTAGACTAATGCAAAAGCAAGCCAAAATGATTCTTGTCTTACCTGATTAAAAATAAATTGTACAGCGATTAAGCAAACGGGTAAAATGAAAAAGAGGGGTAACATGTCAGACAACCAGCCATTGAATAGCAATGATGTCCATCGTGGCGCGATGATTCCAGTAAAAATATCAAGCAACACAAATATAAATAGTGATGTGGCTACTGCCAGTGATTTAATTAAAGACACTACGGAAGATGAGGCCTCTAAATATCTCAGTTCAACGCCGATTAATATTGAATACGCTGATTTAAGTCATGTTGCTATACCAAAAGAAATATTAAATCTTGTACCCGAACACATAGCTCGCAGATTCCAGTCGGTTCCGGTTAAGTTAGACGGTAACACCTTAACTGTGGCTATGATAGATCCACAAGACATCGAAACAATTGAGCTTATAAAAAGAAAAACCGGGTATGAGGTAAGTCCTCAGCTGACAACACAAGATGATATAAATCATGTTTTGGACCAATATACTGGTCTCCAAGCAGAGGTACAGGAAGCTATTGATTCGGCTGATTTAAGAACAGATAGCCAAGAAGCGCCTCAAAAAGCGACGGAGGTTAATTTCGATGATCAAGAAGCTCCAACTTCTAGAGTGGTTTATTCGTTACTAAAGAGAGCCGTCAGAGAAAAGGCTTCTGATATTCATATTGAGCCAGAAGAACACGAGGTCTCTGTAAGATTCAGATTGGATGGAGTGTTGCACAAAAAAATTAGCTTACCCAAAGAAATTCAAGCGGCGGTTATTTCAAGATTAAAGATATTAGCTAATTTAAAAATTGATGAGCAAAGAGTCCCTCAAGATGGCAGAATTCAATTAACCATTGACAAACGTGAGATTGACTTTCGTATTTCGACCATTCCTCTAGTAACCGGCGAAAAAATTGTTTTGAGAATTTTGGATAAAAGCGTTGGAATTCTTACCCTGGATCAACTGGGCCTGCGCGGAGAATCGAGAAAGTCTCTAGAAAATGGCATAAGTAAAAGTCACGGTATGACACTGATCACCGGGCCAACAGGATCCGGAAAAACAACATCACTTTATGCCATTTTGGGAGAATTAATAAATCCTGGAGTAAATATCGTGACGCTGGAAGATCCTGTAGAATATCGAATGTTAGGCATTAACCAAAGCCAAATAAATACTGACGTGGGCTATTCTTTCGCTTCCGGACTAAGAGCGATTTTAAGGCAAGATCCTAATATTGTTATGGTTGGTGAGATCAGAGACAAAGAAACAGCCGAGATGGGTATTCAAGCGGCACTCACCGGACACATTGTCTTATCAACACTGCACACAAACGACGCCGCGGGCGCTATCCCCCGGCTAATCGATATGGACGTTGAAGCGTTTCTTATTACGTCATCAATTAATACTGTTGTGGCTCAAAGATTAGCCAGAAAAACCTGTGAAAGCTGTAAGGAAAAATACCAACCGAGCACCGCAGAAATTGAAATGATAAACAATATTATTGCCGAAATGCCAGAAGAAACTAAAAAATCAACCGAAAAAAGAAATCTTGATTTTTATTATGGTCAAGGCTGCGACGAGTGCAATCATACAGGATATAAAGGGCGTATAGGAATTTTTGAAGTATTGTCAGTAGACGATGATTTAAAAGCTATAATTCTGGGCAACGTTTCATCTGAAACCATTCGTAAAAAGGCTATAGCAAATGGAATGATAACAATGATTCAGGACGGGATTTTAAAAGCTTTAGACGGCATAACTACGCTGGAAGAAGTTTGGAGAGTAACCAAGGAATAGGATGGGAAATTTTAGATACGAGGCAAGAACACAATCAGGCCAGAAACAAAAAGGATCTGTTAACGCAGAAAGTGTCACCGAGGCCACGAAAAAACTTCGGGACCAGGATCTGATAGTTTTAAATTTAACCGAAGAAAAAAACGATAACAAAGACAAAACTAAACTGCCATTCGGAACAAGAATCTCGGAAAAAAGTAAGATAGTTTTTATCCAACAACTATCAATAATGATCAAAGCCGGATTACCGATCACTCAAGCGCTACACTCAGCAGCTGATGAGGCTGCTAGCCCGGCTTTAAAAAAAATAATCGACAATATTACAAAGGACGTAGAGGGCGGATCACAATTATCATCGGCTTTCGCAAAGTATTCAACAGTGTTTGATCAAGTTTTTATCAGCGTTATCAGGGGCGGTGAAAAAAGCGGCAAAATAGAAGAAGTTTTATTAAGACTATCCTCTCAAATGGAAAAAGATTATGACATCAAGTCAAAAATCAAAGGAGCTTTGACTTATCCAGCTTTTGTTCTGGTTGCGATGGCGGTTATTGTCACTTTTATAATGGTTTATGTAATACCACAAATACAAAGCGTTTTTGTACAAAACAATGCTCAATTGCCAGCTTTAACAGTTATGATAATCGGCATTTCAAACTTTATGATTCATCAATGGTATTTTTTGATTATGGCTATCGTTATTATTATTTTCGCCTATCACTTTTATTCCAAGACTCAAAGCGGCAGATACAATATAGATTTACTACTAATCAATTTACCAATTTTTGGCAACCTGATTCGCAAAGTCAGCATTGCTAGATTTGCTAGAATTTTTGCCACTTTGTTATCATCTGGCATTCCTATGATTGAGATCTTTGATACTTCTAGAGAAGTATTAGGAAACAAGGTGTTCGAGAAAGAAATAACGCAAGTGGGACATGATGTTGAAAATGGCTTGGAATTGTCTGCCGCCTTAAAAAAACAACCTCATCTTCCAACAATGCTAACTCAGCTAACTTACGTCGGCGAAAAAAGCGGAACCATAGATGAAGTATATCAAAATCTAGCTGATTTTATGGAAAAAGACGTAGATAACGTAACAAGAAACATGACCGCCTTATTAGAACCAATACTAATGTTAATCATGGGTTTAGTTGTCGGCTCTATTGTTGTGGCTGTTTTCTTACCTATTTACTCATTGACCAGTAGTATTTCATAAAAGGAATGAACCAAACCAAAAGAAAAAAATCAGTCACGCTTATCGAGGCCGTAATTGACATGGCCTTGTTGGCGTTTATTTCGGTAATTGTTATTACTTCACTTTTGGCTGGGCTCAGATCAGCTCAGCAATCAGCCGAGATGGCTTCTGCTGCACAGTTAGCAAATCAACAAATGGAAGATCTGCATAACCTATCGTACACCGCCCTGGCAACCAAGAGTGGCATAATATTTCCTCAGGGAAATATCCCCGACTATCAAACGGTTAATCATGATAATTTTCAGCTCACAATTCACACTCAAATTATTTATGTTGATGACCCTTATGACGGAACGGCAAACAGTAATCCACCTGATTTAGATCCAGCAGACTACAAAAAAATTACCGTTACGGTTAGCGATGCCGTCACCGGCGTTTCTTTGGCTAGTATAACCACAGATATTGCTTCACGGGCAGCCGAAACATCATCTAATACCGGTATTCTAGACATCAGCGTTTTAAACGCTAGCGGACAACCTGTTAGCAACGCGACGGTAAACATCATTAACACAACTATTCAACCAAATATTACAATGTCCAGCCTAACTCAACAAAATGGCACTTTGTTTATTCCCAATTTGCCACCATCTTCCGGCTATCATGTTGTAGTAACAAAGTCTGGCTATAGTACAGATTACACTTCTCCGATCACAACATCTAATCCTGAGCCGACCAATCCGGACGCCTCCGTATTGTCACAACAAGTCACCACTGTAACGTTAAACATTGATTTGCTATCACAAATAACAATTGAATTAACAGGAAACAACGGAAATCCAATCAGCGCGACATTTACAGGACAAAAAATTATCGGGAATAACCCAGCAAATACTCCAACTTCCATACCAAAAACACAATTCACTCAAAACATAAACAATGGAACTGTTATTAATAATTTGGAATACGACTCTTATAACGTAACTTTGAATAATGGCTGGTATTTCACTACCTGTTCGCCATATCAACCTTTTGACCTGTCCCCAAATACAAACCTAACCGTTTCTTGTTCTGTGACGCAAGATAATACGTTACCCAGAATAGTTAGCATAACTCCCACAACTGCAAACAACACCGATAGCGCCGCGAGCTTTGAAATTGACGGTTATAATTTTGCCAGCAACGCAACGGTAACCATACAAAGCGGAACCAATTCTAGCATAACATTACCCAACTTAACGGTTAGCTCAAACGGAACTGTTATATCAGGAACGGTTGACTTTACCTCGATTCCGTTAGGAACCTACAATGTCACAGTAAGTAATAGCCAAACATCTCAAACGACTCAGGCAAACGGCCTAATCATAGTACAAGCAACATCTCCTTAAAAACATGAAAAAAACCTTCACTTTGATAGAAATAGTAATAAGCATGGCCATACTGAGCATTATCGGACTGATTATTGTGACGTTTACCGAAAATGGTTACAACGTATTCCGTAACAGTCAGTCACTTAGTGTTGGGGTCTCTGAAAGTGACGCTTTGACCAGCAGACTAGCAAACGCACTAAGAGGCGGCTTTCAAGTAATTTCTGCTACTCCAAGCAGCATTACAGCTTTGAGTTATTATGCACCGTCCGACCAAACCCCCACTGAGGTATCAATCAGTCAATCTGAGTCTCAATTAATCTTAAGTACCATATCTGGTGTCGCATCCGTCGGGGGTGGCTATAGCTACGATCCAACAACCGCCATAACCAAAACTATTGCGACCAATTTTGATGTCAATGCGAATGTTCCATTATTTCAGTATTATAATGAAAATGAGGTGTTGCTGACTTCTCCGATCGATATTAACGCCATCCATCTAATACACATAACGGTAACTGTTCAGTCCCCCACGATAAATAAAATCTTGTCATCCGAAACTGATGTTGAATTAAGAAATCTTAAAACCAATTTGTAGCATGAATAAATACAATAAGCATAAATTTAGAAAGGCCATGTATTTGCCGCTATTATTAATCTTAACAAGCGTTTTCTTGCTGTTAAGCTTAATTGCTATTGATTTAGCGGTGATGCAACGAAAAGAATCGCTATCAAACGCAAACAAAATCAGCGCTTTAGGAGTTGCAGAAGCTGGTGTCAATTATTATCTCTGGCATTTAGCACATAACGACACCGACTATACCGACGGCCAACCAGTACCAACGACCCCCCCGCCATACGGACCATATACTCATCAATATTATGATGCTAACGGTAATTTAATAGGTAACTACTCTCTACTTATCACTCCTCCTCCTTCCGGTAGTACCGTTACAACAATTGAATCAACAGGAACAATTAATACTACCCATCAAACCAGAACGGTAAAAGCCGTTCTGGGAATCCCATCTTTCAGTCAATATGCCGTAGTAACCGGCTCAGAAGTCTGGTTTGGCTCCAACGAGACAACCAACGGGCCAGTGCACTCAAATATTGGTATACATTTTGACGGAACTAATAATGGGCCCGTCACCTCTTCGTCCGCAACTTATACCCCATCATATGAGTTCGGTGGCGACGGACAAGTTCACAATGGCGTTTGGGGTAACGGCGGGCCTCAATCATCTTGGCTTTTTCCGGTACCAACGGTTAATTTTCAAAATATCACTGCCAATTTACAGCAATTGGAAACCGAGGCCCAGTCCAACGGCATGTACCTACCGAAATCTTCACAACTTGGTTATTACATACAATTTCAAAGTGACGGGACGTATAAACTCGCTACGGTAACTAGTTATAGTATGAGTACCTTTAAAACCACCTCTTTAGTTTCGGAACCAGCGCCTGCCAATGGCATAATTTATGCTAGCGACAACGTCTTCGTTTCAGGCACTGTCCATGGTAGATATACCGTTGTTGCCGCAACTTTGCCGAGCTCGCCAAACACCTACAGAGACATCACGGCCATAGATAATTTGACCTACACCGCTAAAGATGGCACCGATGTTTTAGGATTGGTTGCCCAAAAAGACTTTTTGGTTGGCCCTTTGTCTCCTCTTAATATGGAAATAGACGCGGCAATTCTGGCTCAAAACGGAAGAGCGTATCGCCCTTATTGTTGGAACGATTCTTGCGGGCCAATGTATAATATCCGAGATAACATAACTATATATGGGTCGGTCGGATCTCTCAGTTATTGGAACTGGACGTGGGTAAACCAATACAATCAGGTAATTTCTGGCTATCAGACAACTAATCAAAGCTATGATCAACATCTACAATTTGCCCCACCGCCCAGTTTTCCCACTACGGGTGAATATTCTCTGCTCTCATGGAGAGAAGTAACATCTCCATAGTTTTATTATTAAAAATTGCATTAAGGAATAGATAACGGCTATATTAAATAAGGAGGGGCATTTGTTGTCTTCTTTGTTTGGATTTAATACTTCAGTCTGTGGTTTAGATGTGGGCTTGCACGCACTTATGGCAGCCCAGTTAAAATCACCAGCCCAACATTCAACATTAGTCTGTTTGAGTACTCAGGATTTAGACCAAAAAACCTTTGAAAAGGACAAAACACTTGACTCAGAAATTTTGGCAAGAACGCTTAAGAACTTGATATCGAACGCGCAACCAAGACCTATTACCGCAAAAGCCGTTGTGGCAGCACTTCCAGAAACATATATCTTTACCAAAATCATACAACTACCAAATTTAGCTCCTAAGGAATTACAAAAAGCAATCGGCTATGAAGCAAGCCAATATTTACCAGTACCGATTGATGAGGTTTATTTTGATTACACACCTCTTGCCTTACGACCAGATAACAAACAAATAGATGCGGCACTGTTTGCCGCGCCAAAAAATTTGGTTGACAGCCTAATAACGGCAATTAAAAGTTGTGGTTTGGAGCTTTATGCAGTCGAAACCAAATCGACGGCAATCGGCCGAGCACTTCTTCCTTCGGGAAACACCGATGCGGTGTTAATTATCGATATCGGGTCAGAGTCAACTCGTATGACGTTGGTAGATCACGGTAATGTCTGGCTTGCAACCTCCGTTGCAATTGGGGAAATACAAATGCTCAAAGCTTTATCCGAGCTATTTAAATGTGAGCCAAAAGAAGTCAGAAAAATCGTTGCGGCTGGCACAAGTGATTTGGTGAAAGATACGATAAAATCAATCACCGCCGGAATTACTCAAGAAGCAATGTCAGTTATTAGGTATCACGAAACCAGAGATTATGGCCCTAACAAAGTCGCAAAAGCTCTTGTGGTAGGGCAAGGCGCAACAATTCCCGGCATATTAGATCAGATTGTCGAAGCAATACATTTAAAAAGCGAATTCGGCGCCCCATTAGTAGCGGGCAACAAATCAATTGACTTGAGATACACGGTCGCTTTAGGTTTAAGTATGAGGTCGCTTTAGGATTATTATGAATGAAATTAATTTGCTTCCAGTATCGCAAAAACAAAAACGCCTGATGCTTAGCCTTATCGCTTATTCTAGTATAGGCTTCGTAATTTTGTTATTAGTTTGCGGCGGAATTGCTTTAACTCTGACTACCGTGCAAATTACCGTAAACGAGAGAATTGGCCAAAATGAATTTTATATAACAACTTTAAATAAACAAATGAAAACGTACCAAAGCCTAGAGTCCGAAGTTACTTCAATAAATCACTTACTCTCGGCAACAACAATTGCG
>DAHXOW010000043.1 GCA_027364665.1 bacterium
CGACCGGCTCTATACCGGATTTGAGGACTGAAGTTATCGATCTTGAATACCGCCTTTTAGTTCTTATTCGCCAGTCGATGATAAATCTGCACGGTTTCTCTGGCACAGCGATCCCAGGAAACAATCAAGGCCAACGTCAAACAAAAGAATAACTCTCTAACCGGATTTCTCTCCCGCACATGAAAATAACAAGTTAGAGACGGCAACCCAATATCACAGCCGCCAAAAAAATCAAAAGGCCTTCAGAGCAAAACGATTATCACTGCCTTCAACGCCGTGCTGCCAAGAATAACAGACAGCAAAAGGCGCCATTGGTTCGGTTTTTTTGCTTTTATTAATTTATTTGCGTTTTATAAGAATAAGATCTAGATCTGAGGGCATCAAACTAACACTGAAATCTAGAATCTGACCAGTTGCTTTTATATTCAATGATTTGTGTAAATATTTTTCTGAAATTGCTCGTAACGGAGAAATTATTTTACTTTGCAATTCATTGCGGTCCTGAAAATATGACAAATCCGGCAATTCTGTGTTATGAACCCTTAACTCTGGACTTTCTAGAATCGCATTCATCAACATATTAGTCGCCACAACCGACGATAGCTCGTTGGACGCGACTCTGATTCCATTGATTAAAATACGTTTTTCATCAGCGTTAAATATAAGGTCATAATCGTTTAAACTCAGACTATCGGCCTGACCAAGATACTCAACCTTAGGATCGGTCGACAGCGCAGAAAGTTTTACACCATAAATCGAGTTAACGGGCAGATAATCCGAGAAAATACCGCGCTGGTCCCATTGTTCTATCTTTAATGCCGCCTCTTCAATACCGTCTCTCCATGAAACATATGGGTACGAAATAACAAAACCAAGCTTTTTATTTAGCGTTTCAACCAAATCATCGAATTTATCCCGAATATGTTCTCCGGAAACAAACAGGATAATATGATTGGCTATTGAGGTTGTTATCGCAAACGGAGTATCCGGCAATTCAGTATAAAAATAATCTTTAATAAAAACAGACGCCTTAGCTTTACGAGAAAAATTGTCGTCAACCAATCCCAACGAATCGTAAGAATTATTTAACGCGTGAAAAAATTTGATTCTATTAGCCTTGGTGTCCTCACGTAAATAATTCCCCATGTATATAACTGAGGCAACGGCCGAGGCGTCGGCAGCATCTCGATAGCGATCGACAACCCAATGATTATAATCGTTGCTGCGTTCACCTAGATTAAAACCGATGCTGCGCATTTTTTCGATATCGCTTTCGTTTATAGCAAATGCTTCGAAAATCGTATCATAATTATGAAGATCAAAATCGATATCCCTCCTGTCAGATGTTCCGATTATAATAACGTCATATAGAGAACTCTCATTAGCGGACAAACTAAATATCTCATCTAAAGATTTTATCACAGGGAAACCACGATTCATTTGATAAACTATTGGACTAGCGGTTTCTTTGAGACACGCCAGAGCGCCAAAACCAGAGCTGTTAGGTCTGAGCCATTGAGCATGAAATTCTTTTGCTTCGCGTCCTATAAGTTCGATAATTTCTTTAGCCAAAAACCGATCGTCTTTTTCAAACTTTTCTAAATCATTCATCGTTAACTGTTCGGTAAGAAGCAAATAGGCGATTGCGGAGTTCGCAGCATTAACTCCTGGGCTATTAAGCCCATGTCTCCTTGGTATTTCGTTCAACACACCTATCTCCATACCCATAGAGTTGTTAGTTTTTTTATTAATTTTATCCCACAAAAAACTTAACTTATGTTTTATCTCATCATCAGGGACATCTACAAATGAATTCTTGTAAAGGTCGTAAGTTCCAAAATGACGATAGGTCAATTCTCCAGTTCGATTGAACTTAATACCAAGATAGTTGCGAAGAGGAATTCTGTAATTAAGTCCCACTCCACCATACTGATAAGAAAATGCCCCGCTGATAATAACACCGCCAGGCGATGAAACAACAAATGGGTAATTTACAAAAAAATTCCTATAGATATCGGCAAGCCGCTCGTATAAGGAACCGCTAGTCAGTGATTGACGCATTTTTTTGTTTTAGAAGATCGGGGTAACCAACTCCCGAAACGACATCTTGATCGCTAATTTTTAATTTTTTCGCGATTTGATCTATTTCAGTCTCTGACGGCGATTCTATCTCAATAAAATTTCCAAGACTTTTGACCTCATCAATCACAAGCTCTGTTTCTCCCAACCGAAAGGTTTCTCTATTTTTTGACACAACAACGTCGACCTCAAAACCAAACTTATTAAGAATCTCTCCGGCCGTCTTAGAGTCTTCGACACCAGTCTCCCATTCTTTAGTTTCTAGATCGTTGACAACCTCATGATAGGCAAGGGTTCCGTGAGATTCGTTGTCCTTAATGCGTATTCTTAAATACCGCGTCCGGGGACTCTCTTCCGGCACTTTAAAGTAGATATCTTTACTGATTTTAGTTCCTAAAGGCGTTGCGCCGATTTCAAGCAGCT
>DAHXOW010000053.1 GCA_027364665.1 bacterium
GTTTGAAATTAATTTGGGTGATATCGTTTAGCCTAGCGTTTTGGACAGCCAAACTCAAAGCCTTATTTGAGACATCGGATGCGTATATTTTAAGTCGCTTTTTATTTTTTCTCGCCCAGTCGGCTAGTGATATGGCAATTATCCCTGATCCTGTTCCGACATCAATTACTGTAGGTTTCTTTTTTTTAATGTCCGAAAGGAACTCAATGGCTAACTTTATCAGCTCCGCCGTCTCAGCTCTAGGAATCAGAACGCTATTATTTATTTTAAGCGTTAAATCATTGTAGCGAATTGTTTCCAAAGCATAAGCTTCAGGTTTCCCATTTTTTAATTGTTTGATCTTGCGATTCAATTTAATCAGATCTGAATTTTTTAATAATTGCTCGTCATGACTAATTACCCAGGCGGTTGGATCCAATTGGGTTTCGGGTTTGATAGTCTGATAAATTAGTTGGTAACCAAGTGACCTTTTTATGTCACGGTGTTTTGCCATCCAATCACGTATTGTCATTCGTTGTTTATAGCCAATTGATTTTGATTTTCGGCAGATTTAAGGGATTCCAGAACCTGGTCTAAATCACCGTTCATAATTGAGATGAGGTTGTGCCAGGATTGATTTATGCGATGGTCCGTTAAACGATCTTGGGGAAAATTATAAGTACGTATTTTTTCACTTCTATCGCCGCTTCCTATTTGGGATCTTCTTAGGTCTCTTCTTTCTTTACGTTTCTCATCCTCTTTAATGGCCAGCAATCGACTTCTTAAAACCCCCATTGCCTTATCTTTATTCTTGATTTGTGATTTCTCATCTTGACAGGTAACTACTAACCCCGTCGGTATGTGTGTTATCCTAACCGCAGAATCGGTTGTGTTTACCGATTGCCCGCCATGTCCGGTTGATCTATAGACATCGATTCGCAAGTCACTTGGGTCAATTGTTATATCCGTCTCTTTGGCTTCTGGTAATACCGCCACGCTCGCTGCTGATGTATGGATTCGACCTGATTTTTCCGTTTCGGGAATTCTCTGCACTCGATGCACACCGCTTTCAAATTTTAGTTTTGCGTAGACATTTTTTCCAGATATTTTTGCAATTATTTCTTTTATACCTCCTAGAGGCGTTGAGTTTTCGCTGATAACCTCGAGCCGCCAATTTTGTTTCTCGGTATATCTACTGTACATTCGAAATAAATCTCCTGCGAACAGTTCTGCCTCATCTCCGCCAGTTCCTGCTCTGATCTCCAAGATGATATTGCCTTCATCATGGGGGCTTTTTGGCAAGATGTTTTCAAGTAATTGGTCAGTTAGTCGCCTAAGTTCTGCTTCTAAATCACTGATTTCGTATGAATAAAGATCCAAATAATCCTGTCGTGATTCTTCTACCTGTAGTCCTTTTATTTCTCCTAACTGTTGTTCGAGAGATACGATTCTTTGATAAAGATCGACAATTGTTTTAAGGTTATTATATTCAGACGCAATTTTAGCTATCCCGTCTGGTGTTAAGGTTGTCGTCGTAGAGTGTAATTGTCGTTCCAGCTCGTCGTGTCGCTGAATTTTTTCAGCGACGGCTGTTTTTAATTGAGCGTCCATATTGCTAATTTATGCAGGATTTGTGTTTTCTTGAATCGGTAGAGATTTATTAATTTTCTTGATCTCGGTTCTGGCGAGCCGGGCTTTAAATTTATCAATACGACCTGCCGTGTCAATAAACTTCTGTTTACCTGTAAAAAAAGGATGACATTTGTTGCATATCTCAACTTTAATTTCAGGTACTGTAGATCCGACGACAAACGTATTGCCACAGGCACAAGTCACTTTTGTTTGATAATATTTCGGATGTGTTGCTTCTTTCATTATGATTTCCTTTAACGCGTTGTTACTATAACAGATAATAGCTTGATTGCCTAGCCCCAAAAACAAAAAATACAAATAGATACAATACGGTAATTTATTTGTCTTGCAAGACAATCGGTTTTCTTTAAATAATTCGAAACTAATACTCTGGTAAGAATTAAGATTTTATTGTTTCACAAAGATGATTTCTATACTGGTTGATTCACTAGCTTACCATCTCTTAGCGTAAATGTAATCTTTGCTTGCTTGGCGATCCCTATGTCATGGGTTACGGCTAAAATGGTTGTGTTTTCTCTACGCGCTAGATCGTGTAACAGATCGATTATTATCTTACCGGTTGCCGAATCAAGATTACCGGTTGGCTCATCTGCCAGTATTAATTTAGGTTTATTGGCCAATGCGCGAGCAATGGCTACTCGCTGTTGTTCTCCTCCGGAAAGCCGACTTGGTCTACGGTTTTGTTTTGATGAATTTAAGCCAACTTCATCTAGTAACTCTTCGGCGCGTTTGATTCTTTTTGTTTTGCTAATTCCGGCGAATTCCATGGGAATCATGACATTTTCCAAGGCGGTCAAATTTGGAATCAAGTTATAATTTTGAAAAATAAACCCGATTTTATCACGACGATATTTAATTAATTTTGAATCTCTCATTTTGGTAACCTCTTCGCCGTCAACCTCAATTTTCCCTGATGATGGTTTATCCAACGCACCTAAAAGAGAGAGAAGGGTACTTTTCCCGCTGCCTGATTTACCGACGATGGTCGAAAATACTCCATTCGGAACCTCCAGGCTTACGCCGTCAACGGCCGTAACCTTATTATCCTCAGAGCTGAATATTTTAACCAAGTTTTCGACTTTAAGCATTTTTTCCTTTCTGCCTATTCCGCTCTCATTACCTCAGCGGGCTGAACTTTTGAAATTAAAAACGATGGAATGGCGCTTCCTATAATTGCGACAATGATTGCTGCCAGGAGGCCGTATAAAATTATGTCCCAACCAACAACGGCATGAATATTGCGAAGGGCACTTCCTGCTCCATTGCTAAATCGCAGAATGGCGCCGCCTGGCCCACCGCCAAAATTACGCATGCCACCATTTTCAGGCGAACTGTTATTATTTACTAAGGCTTGAAGGACGGGATTAGAAAAAGCCATACCTAAAATCATGCCAATCACGCTGCTAACCAGTGTAAGACAAAGTGCTTCAGAAACAAACTGAGCCACAATTTTAATATTTGATCCGCCGATAGCTTTTAAAACACCAATTTCTCTACGTCGTTCACGAACAATCATAACCATTGTCAATAAGATAATCATCGAACCGGCAACCAACGAACCAATTAAGCTATAAGTCGAGATTGTCTTAATATTTTGTAGTGAAGTAACGGCACTATTTATTTGATCTTGCGAAGTGGTTACATCAACCGAACTTGATCCAAGTTTATCAGTGATCGCGGCGGCGACGGATGACAAATTATCTACTGAATCTACAGTAACTATCATGGAATCAATTTGTCCGGTATTTCCCGATAGATTCTGTTCAGTTGATAGGGGTAGAATAATCATGTCGTTGGCGAAAGTATTTCCGGCATCAAAAATCCCGTCGACTGTAATAGTTTTACCGTAGGCGGTAAAAGTTTTCCCGACAGATAAATTATTTTCACTTGCCAATGATTTTCCGACCATTGCCGCGTCACCGGAGGATGTGGGGTCTATTTTGACGCCAGAAATAATCGTAAAAGAGGATGCGTTAAGTGCGGATAAATCTGAGAAATCATTAATGCCAAGAGCTGTAATCGGCATGGAGAAGGATCCTCCAGGAACAAACTGACCGTTGATTACAAATCGGCGACCGTTTGAATTTCCGCCGGACGGTTCTTGTCTAGGTGGAGCAGAAAGCGAGGTTTGCGCGTTAGAACTGTTGTTTGATTGCCCACCGAAAAAAGAGCTAGAATTTGAACCAATTGTTGTTAAGCGGCCAGTTAATGTTTCGACGACGCTTGTAACATGGGCTAGGGCTTTTGTCTCAGTGGCGTCTTGAGTTGTAAGTAGGGTTCCGCTTCCTTCGAAACCGCGTAAGCCTGCCGGGCTAACTGAGATTGTGTTGCCAATTGATGATTTCACGGAGTTAATTTTTGCGTCGACCGTTTTGAGAGCAAGAAGCATTACTAAGCTCATGGCTATTGATAAGGCCAGTATAAGTATGATTGATAAAGTTCTGGCTCCGTTTCGAAAAGCGTCTCTAATGCCGCGACTCATTACACCCATGAATTTCCTTTCTTGTGAGGTTCTTTGGTAAAAACCTCTACAGATTTTATTACATTGTTTTGTATTAAAAAATAGGCGGCTGAGTTTTGGCTGAAGAAATTTACGAAAGGTTGTTTGGGTGAATAAGGGGATTTTGCTTTACTTGAAGTTAGGTTCAATTTATGTTAAAACTTAAGAAGTCAACAAAGTGTTTAGGAGATGAATGGCTAGTATACCCAGTTTAAGAGAGATGTTAGATAATGGGGTTCATTTTGGTCATACGACTTCGCGTTGGAACCCTAAGATGAAGCCGTATATTTTTACTGCCAGACAGAATGTCCATATTATTGATCTTGAGCAGACAAGACAAAAGCTGGATCAAGCCTGTCAATTTTTGCAGTCCAAAGTAAAACATGGTGCCACTGTGTTATTCGTATGTACTAAAGAACAGACCAAGGTCTTAACTGAAGAGGCTGCCAAAAAATGTGGTATGCCTTATATCACAGAAAGATGGTTCGGCGGTGAGCTTACTAATTTTACAGTCTTGCAAAAAAACATTAAGTCATTAGAAAAAATCGAAGAGGATGAGATTGCCGGTAAGTTTGAGCGCTTGACTAAAAAAGAAAGATTAAAAATAGATGAAAAGCACAAAAAGGCTTTAGCTGTTTTAGGCGGAATTAGAAAGCTGAATCGATTGCCGGATGTCATGTTTGTTGCAGATGCTGTTCACGATGATATTGCCGTAAAAGAAGCTAATTCTTTAAAAATTCCAGTAATCGCTATTGTTGATACTAATGCTAATCCGTATTTAATAAATTATCCTATTCCGGCCAATGATGACGCTCCAAAGTCTGTTGCTTTGGTTGTTGAGACAATCGGTAAAGCAGTGTCTGAGGCAAAGATTCAGGCCAGTAAAGAGGCCATGAATGATAAAGAGACAAACGGGGGGCGTGACAATGAGTGATTTGGAAAAGATCCAGAGACTTCGCGAAAAGACCGGTTTGGGGGTTATGGATCTTAAAAAAGCTTTAGAGGAATCAGGCCAAGACGAAAGTAAGGCTCTCGAATTATTGCAAAAAAAAGGTGTTGAATTGGCAGAAAAGAGGGCAAATCGTACCACTGCCCAGGGAATTATTGTTTCTTATGTTCACGCTGATCGTATTGGTGTGTTACTTGAATTGAATTGTGAAACCGATTTTGTCGCTGCTACGAGTGATTTCCGTGGGTTGGCCAAAGATTTGGCAATGCAGGTCGCTTCTATGAATCCGTTAAACAAGGAAGAACTGATCAATCAGCCTTTTATAAAAGATTTATCACAATCAGTAGAAAATTTGCTACAGGCGGTTATCGCCAAAACAGGCGAAAATATTCAAATCGGAAGATTTACTCGAATAGAGCTTGGTGTGATACAGTAATTATATGAGTTCTTGGTTAGAAAGAACCGTTAATTATACTTCATGGTTTATGTGGTTGGGTCGCGGGTTATTTTTGGCGATTGTCGTTGTTATCATCATAACCAGAAGTGTTTTCACGATAATGAGGGTAGATGGCCATAGCATGGATCCAACCTTAGCGAATGGGGAATGGATCACTGTAGATTTAATTTCTAAACATTTTACTTCTTGGAAAGAGGGCGATATAGCCATACTGCGTTTTCCAGGTGACCCGTTGCATGACATATATGTTAAAAGAGTTATAGGGTTGCCGGGCGATAAGATATCCGTATCTAATGGAAAACTTATTCGTAATGGTACTCTTTTAAATGAAACCTATCTTGCCCCAAGCGTCGCAACTCAGCCCGGTCCTATACCGTTTCCTAGAGTTATACCTCGGGGCTATTATCTTGTTTTGGGCGATAATAGGCCGATTAGTAACGATTCTCGTTATTTTGGCTTGGTACCGTCCAGCGATATGGTCGGAGTAGTGACTGGTCATATCTAGAAATATGCTGGTAATATCCGATCCCGAATGCTCTCAGTTGTGATGGTAATTACCGGTAAGATCTGTTCAAAAAATTGATCAAAATCGTGAATATCAGTTTCCGTTAACAACCATTCGGGTTGAGTAAAGGTTGAATTTCTCCAACGATTTATCCACTGCGGGACTACTCCTAAAACCATCGCAATCGGCAGCCAATCAACCCATTCATATGTTTCTTGCATGCCTGGATGTATTAATTTATCGGAAGACAGTATTTTTTTGGTTGCCAAAAGCTGGTTTAGGGCAACCTGTCCGTGTCTGTTAAGCACGGTCATAGTAGGAGACCAGACGTATATTATCGCAGCTGCCAGTAATAAGCCTCCAGCCAACCAAAGTATGGACGTAGCCGTCTGATAAGTGATCGCGACTAAGATAACCAACAGGCCGCTGATGATTGTGATGCTAAACGAACACAAAAGCATAAACCAGTGTGAGACCATCGGAGGTGATGAAAACCAGTCGTATTTGTGTACTTCTCCATAGACGGATAAATTAACATCTGCACTTTGTTGACTGATGATCTCGTTTCTTAATTCAACAATCAAGTTGCTCATTCTGGAACTCTCGAATTGACCGAACCATTTGTTTAATAGGAGCTCTTCGTGTTTTTTCAATTTGTCTTGACTTGCCAAGCGATACAGGACAATGGATCCTGGCCGAACCAATATTTTCAAGTGTCCTCTTTTAGCTAAATCAATTACTGTAGCAGCGATTGCTCTTCTGGATACAAAACCTCTGACCAGTACAGTTAAAGCTGCTGGTGAGGCCCTAAGTATTTCCGGATAGAAGTTAGCCGGTTTAGTATTCGCTTTAGCCGTAATGATGCTTTTTCTTATCCTGAAATACATATAAGTCAGCAACGGGATCAGTATACTGAGCAACAACCAATTTTGATCAGAAATTTTACCAAGTAATTTAATCAAAGTCCAACTTAGTGGGTAGGAAATTACACCGCTTTGGATATTTGAAGCGATTGTGACCTTACTGTTTGGTGGAGCATAAACCGCCCAAACTACCTCATTGCTGTTTTTGAAAATGGTATCGTAACTTGCGCCATAAATCGCATATAGTTGAGGATTTATTTTATCCATATTTATGTCTTTGGCGTTTAGGGAAATAAGAATATTGCCGCTATCGGATATAGAAGGCACGATCGGTATAAATAAAGTATCTTCACGCCAACCAAAATGTGTCTCTCCTGCTATTTGATTACCGTTATACACGACACCGTTACGGTTAATTGTAAGATCAACCATACCTTGTGCAGTAGTTGTGTCCTGAGATGCTCGTGCCCGATTCAAGGTTGGGCAAAGAATCATCGCGATAGCCAAAACAAGGTATATTTTTGCTTGTAAGAAATGAGTTGATTTGATACGCTTCACTTGCATCCATGCATCTTATTTAATAAGGAGTGATATGGTTCAAGACGTATTATCGCAAATTTCTTTGAGAATGAAAAAGGCCGTTGACCATTTTGAAGAAGAAATCAGATCACTTAGAACCGGGCGGGCTCAGGCAGGAATGATTGATGGCTTATCAGTTGTATATTACGGAGTCAAGACGCCGCTTAAACAACTGGCAACAATTCAGGTCCCCGACGCATCTTCGTTGTTGATCCAGCCTTGGGATCCCAAAGCGATCGGTGATATTGAACAAGCTATCAGAGAATCCAATCTTGGTTTACAACCGACGAATGACGGGCGTTTAGTGCGCTTGAATCTTCCCCCACTGACTGCTGAGCGAAGAAATGATCTGGTAAAGGTCTTGCATAAAATGGGAGAAGAGTCGCGTGTGGAATTAAGGGGCATTCGCAAAGAAGGTCTTGACCAGATTCAAGATCAAGAGAAAAATAATGAAATTTCCGAAGACGAACGGTTTACTTCGATCGAACGACTGAACAAAATTATCGAAGATCATAATCAGCAGATTGAAGTAATTGTAAAGCAAAAAGAAGCAGAAATTCTAACTGTTTAAATTATGATTGTACTGACCATTGTCATTTTTATCATTATTCTTCTGCTTATTGTTTTAATACATGAGCTCGGCCATTTCATCTTGGCAAAAAGTGCTGGTGTTGAGG
>DAHXOW010000061.1 GCA_027364665.1 bacterium
TTCCACCCACTCCGATCATTACCGGAACACCTAAGTGCTCTCTGTTTTGATTTATCCAGACGTCCTGTTTCGGAGCTCCCCAGGCGACGAAAAGAATATCCGAGTGACTGGCGCTGATTTCTTCAATCAACCCAGGAGTATCCGGTGAGCCTTCATTGATCCCGGCAACGATTAAAGCGGGATAAAGTGAAGATAGGATTTCGGCGGTTTTTTTCGCCGCACCGTTTCGCCCACCGAGCATATAGATACGATAACCCTGATCGGCTGACAACCCGGCCAATGCCTGGACTAATTCAACGCCTGGCCAATAAAGCGGAGCCGGTTTATTTAAAATTTTTGATGCCAGTATTATTCCCGATCCGTCGGCAATCGATAAATCGCTTTTTTTAAGAGTTTCTTTGAAATCGGCAGATTTTTGCGCCGTCATAATAAACTCGCTGTTGACGGTCGTTATCTGATGAGGGGTGCGGCTTTCGATAAATCTGTGTATTTTTTGTAATGCTTGATCGCGGCTGATCAGATCCAAAGGTATGCCTAATATTTCAATGCGATCTTTGCTCATATGCCTGCTCGATTAACTGTTTTAATTTGCTTTGAAAGATCTGTTTAGAAAATTTTTCGGCCTGTTGGCGGATAGCCCGATGATTCAGAGATGGTTCCACCGATTCAAATTTTTTGATGCCCTTGATAAGTCCTTCAACGCTTTGATCGGTGAACAGTGTACCGGTTTTGTTGTCGATAACGGTCTCGGTTGCTCCGCCTTCAGCCAAAGCAATCACCGGCGTGCCGCAAGCCATCGCCTCGATCGGCACTAAGCCAAAATCATCGATTCCGGGCCAAAGTAGGGCTCTAGATCCTTTTAATTGTTCGGCAACTT
This sequence comes from bacterium, assembly GCA_027364665.1. GTDB lineage: Bacteria > Patescibacteriota > UBA1384 > CAJBMM01 > CAJBMM01 > DAHXOW01. The sequence continues at coordinate 878 of DAHXOW010000061.1, forward strand.
CCAGATCGCTCAAAAAACCGCTGAAGCTGATCGTCGGTCCGGCAATGTCTTTTAAATACTCCAACTCTTCTCCACCGCCGATTACCCGCAGGGGCAATTTGAGCTTGGTACAGGCTTGGACGGCTAAATCGATTTTTTTCGGTTTGGTCAGACGACTTAGTGTAACGAAATAATCGCCGTGTTTTTCATTTAATTGATACGCTTCCAAATCAATTCCCGGGTATAAGACCTGACTTTCACGGTGATAAAATTTTTTTACTCTGTCTTGTACAGTGGCTGAATTGCTTAGACAGATGTCAGGGCGTTGGGCAGCTAACCAGTCCCACTGTCTTAATTGATGAAACAGTCTTTTGACAACCGTACCTTTCAATCCTTTATTCCAACCCCGTTCTTCGAGATACGGAAAATAATAATCCCATAAAAACCTGGTTGGCGTATGAAAGTAATTGATATGGATCGTGTTTGGCTGGGTGATTACCCCATGAACAAAAGAACTGGAGAAAGAAATGACGACTTCATATTGGCTCAAGTCAAACTGTTCAACCGCGAATGGATACAGCGGCATGGCCAGAGTGTGTCCCCTTTTTTTGATCGGAGGGATTTTTTCAATAACCGAAGTCCGGATATCCCAGCCGGTCATTCGATCGTGGATTTTTTTGGAATCGTAACGCAATGTATATATTGGCGCATCAGGAAATAACTCATGCGCCTGTTCTAAGACTCTTTCGGCTCCGCCGTAGCTTAAAAGGAAATCATGGACAAAAGCAATTTTCACTTAGCTTCCTATCTGTGAATATGTCGGGTGATTTAGTTGTTCGGGGCGCAAAGCGGCTTTATCAGTCACCCCGTACTGCCAGATAATCTGATTGTTGGTTTGGTCAATAACAATTACCCGATCTTTTTCCGTGTCAGTAATCAACAATTTGTTATTTCCGATTAAGGAAGCGGAATTCGGGTCTGAGAGCGTGGCCGAACTGTTTTTTGGTCGATATTGCCAAATTATTTTGCCGGATTGATTAATTTCGAGAACCAATCCTGGATCATTTTCGTTGATCAAAATAAATTGTTGACCATTTGATGAGGTAATTTGGTCATCGACTTGCGGGAGCCGGATTTTCCAAAGATATTGGCCGTCTTGATTGATCATCGATAGACTTTTATCGCCCGACGTGCTTACCAGTAAGTTGTTATTCCAAGCTGACAAACCGTTGATAATATCGAACCACTGGCTATTTTGACAAGAGTCTGCGGAGCCCAATGTTTTTTGCAATTGGCCTTGTTGATTTAGAAATAA
>DAHXOW010000062.1 GCA_027364665.1 bacterium
GGAAGGCCGTTGTTGTGGCCGGACAAGAAAAATTATCAGAGAATGTTTCAAAAGCACAAAGCTCTTTGGACAAAGCAGTCAAAAAACACTTGCTGCACAAAAACTCTGCCAGAAGACTACTGTCCAGATTAATCAAATACACCAACAAAGTCTCGGCTTCTGAGACAAAAACTAAAAAAATCAGTCCTAAGTCAAAGAAAACGACAAAGAGATAGCACTTCTCGCGCATCCGCTCCTGTTTTCAAGTCAAAATCCATTAAACATAAACGGTGAAAATAATTGCAGTATTTTGGATAAAGCGCCTCGCCTAATCCGTCCGAGATTTTTTTTCTAGTCTGGCTCATCAAAACAGCAACGATCTGCAACGGGTGCGTACCGTGGATTAGTTCTGACTCCATTAGTCTGACCGCCCTATCCCGGTTAGTCTGTATGGCATCAAAAAGCCTGAATATTTGGGGCTCTGCAGACGGACTAATCATCATCTCCACATCCTCAGCCGTAATCTGACCACTGTCTTTATAGAGGCTTAAAATATCTATGCTAGCGCATAAAGTAGCGGCGCTATTATTAACCCTGGACATTAAAAGCGGAATCGCTCTATTATCTATACTGACACCTTTCTCTCGTAAAAGCCTCAGCATTTCTTTTCTTAATTCCGTCTGACCAGACTCCGCAAAGTATTCGATGTGTCCGCATGTTTTTAACCAGTCAAATATCGTTCCCTTATCCAACGTTGGCTTTTCTTCGACCAATAATATGGTGGTTCCAGGAGACAAATTGGACAGATATGGTAACAATTTTTCTTGCTCTTTCGTTTTAATACTTGATAACAATCCATCGATTATAATCAATCTGGATTGACTGAGAATACCCACCGTTAACAAAACCTCAATAATTTCATTAAAATTCACTGTCCGGGCATCGATTCTTAAATAATCAAAAACGTAATCATATTTACTCTTAAAGCGTTCAAGCCATTTTTTAAGCTTTTGATTTAAAGCGGCTTGATCCGGACCATAAAAAAGATAAACGGCAGGCATCCTAATCTAATTCCAGTTCGGTTAAATCTCGCCAATTATTTCCCTGTTTTATGCTAACCACCAAAGGCACTTTTAATCTACACACCGAGGTCATCATTTTTGCCACGCTCTCCGCGATCTCTGACACGTCTTTTTCTCGCACCTCAAGCAACAATTCGTCATGAACTGACAATAACAGCCTGGCCACATTTGGACTTGACGAGTATTTATTGTCAACCGCAATAATCGCTTTTTTGATAATATCCGCCTGAGATCCTTGCATAGGAAAATTCATCGCCATTCTTTCCGAGGCTTTTTTTTGGATCCAATTATCTGACCGAATTTCAGGAAACAATCGTCGCCTTCCAAAAATTGTATACAATCGACCGCTTGATCTAGCCTGCTCGACCAGAGCGTTTAAATAAGTTCCAATTTTAGGAAAAGCAGAAAAATAACGCTCTATAAAATGTTCAGCCTCGTTATATTCAATCCCTAATCTACTAGACAGCCCGTGAGCAGACAATCCGTAAAGCAGACCAAAATTTACCATTTTGGCCACTCGTCTCATCTTTTCATTGACATTATCTTCTGAAATATCATACAAAGCAGCGGCTGTCATAGTATGAATATCACGCCCTTCGGCAAAGACCGTCATCATTTTTTTATCTTCTGCCAAATGCGCTAAGATTCTTAATTCTATTTGTGAATAATCAAGGGACAACAATCGATATCCTGGGGACGAAACAAAAACAGATCTTACTTCTCCTCCGGGCTCCGATCGGATTGGTATGTTTTGTAAATTAGGGTCGTTAGAAGATATTCTGCCGGTCAGAGTGCCTATTTGATTAAAAGTCCCCCTTAACCTTCCATCGCTGTCAATAATTTTTGGAAAAACATTTAGATAGGTATTTTTTAATTTGGCTAGTTCACGAAAATTAAGAACTGAACTAATAATCGGATGCCTGTCTATTAAACTCTCTAAAATTCTGGCATCGGTGGAATAACCATTCGCATTTTTCTTGATTCCCCTAGTCTCGATTCCCAAGTCCTCGAATAAAACCTTAGAAAGTTGCTTAGGAGAAGCCATATTGAACACCTGACCCGCTTGGTTTTTTACAGTTATCTCGATTCTTCTCAGATCTTGATCCAAACCTTTTGACACCTCGGTCAATTTTTCCTGATCTATAAGTAAGCCTCGATTTTCCATATTGACTATGGGAATAATCAATGGCCTTTCTATGCTTTCCCAGACATTCTTGACCGGATTACCGTTTAGCTCGTCAAGGTGAGCACGAAATGACTGCGCAACTTCCTTTATTCGAAGCGGTAACTCTGCTGCATTTGCAGACTCAACAACCGATTTTTGCAATAATCGGCCTATAATACCCGCGTCATAAATCTGAGGCCAATTAAAGCGTTGCTTGCAATGATCGATTAGACTAAATTGCTTTAACCAGCTTTTTAAATCAAGAAAACACAGATTGCAATGATTGGTCGTAGCAATCTTTTCAAACGCGCTGATCATATCGTCTCGTTTAGCAGAGCAACTGACTACCTGGTCTAAAAACGTAAAATAGGCAACCAGTTCCCCGTGAGACGAATTTAGGACCGGCGATATAAAAACAAAATCATTGTTTTTTAGCCGCAAAATATGTTCCTTTATCACACTCAGACTCATCGTTTGAACATTCATGAGGCCAGTTTCCTTCTCTAAAGCAGGGTC
>DAHXOW010000004.1 GCA_027364665.1 bacterium
GGCTGACTTCGTTGCTCCATATGACGCGACGGTTATCGAATTGCTACGTCAGGCCGGGTCGGTTTTTATCGGTAAAACAAATTTGGATGAATTTGCGATGGGTAGTTCGACAGAGAACTCTAGTTTTTTTGCCACCAAAAACCCATGGGACCCGAATCGCGTTCCAGGAGGATCGTCTGGAGGATCTGCGGTTGCGTTGGCTGATGACCTGTGTATTTTTGCTTTAGGTACGGATACCGGTGGCAGTATTAGACAACCGGCTGCTTGGACTGGCACTGTCGGTTTCAAGCCGACTTATGGTCTTTTTTCACGTTATGGTGTGATTGCTATGGCTTCATCACTTGACCAGGTCGGAACTTTTACCAGAACCGCAGCTGATGCCTTGACTCTATTTGAAACACTAGGAAAGCCGGATCATCGTGATAGTACTTCCGATGTGCGTTTTCACGAATTTGATTTCCCTGATCAAGGATTGGTTGGATTGAAAATTGGTGTGCCTGGTGAGTTTTTTGGCGATGGGTTAGATGTAGGAATAGCAAAATTAGTGAAACGGGCAATTGATCGATTGTCTGAGCTTGGAGCTGAAATTGTGCCGGTTTCTTTACCATTATTGAAACAGGCATTGGCAGTTTATTATATTTTAATGCCGGCTGAAGTTTCAACTAATCTAGAACGTTATGATGGAATAAGGTATGGATATCACTATCCTGATCAGAAGGCCGAATCATTAACGGACAGCTATTTTAAATCACGTGGTTTAACCTTGGGAACCGAGGTGAAAAGGCGCATCATGCTTGGCAGTTTTGTGCTATCTGCCGGATACTACGATGCATATTATGCCAGAGCGCAAAAGGTTAGAACATTAATCAAGCAACAGTTTGATCAAATTTTCTCCGAAGTGGATATATTGGCTGGGCCGGTTACGCCGATCAATCCTTTTACATTTGGTGAAGGATCTAACGACCCTTTGAAAATGTACCTGGCAGACGCAATGACCGTGCCAGTTAATATTGCCGGGTTGCCGGGAGTTTCTGTTCCCTGTGGTCTTGATGATAATTTGCCTGTTGGGCTGCAATTGATTGCTAATCGTTTTGATGACAAAAAATTATTATCCGTTGCCAGTGTTTATCAAAAGTCAACCGGGTATCATAAGCAACATCCATAAAAGGAAAAGAATGGGTAAAAGAGCACAGATTAAAAAAATAAAAAAACAACAAGAAAATAGTAGCCGCAAACGGCCCTTATTTGATCTTAGGATTTTTTTACATCCACAGTTTTGGATAGCGATCGCCGCTTTTATTTTAGTCTTAGGGTACCCTATTTTAATCAACACGTCTTGGTATAAAAATCATCTTGAGAAACCTTCGGCCGAAGACCTAGCTGTTAAAAATGATACAATCGCAACGATTGTTACTGCGAAAGGGGATATAGTCTTTCAGCTATATCGCAAAGATGCTCCGCTGACTACCGAAAACTTTATTCGTTTGGCGGTTCGCGGTTATTATAATGGCTTAACTTTTCATCGTGTTGTTCCCGGATTCGTTATACAGGGAGGAGATCCGACGGGTACCGGAAGTGGGGGTGAAAGTGCGTGGGGAGGTACGTTCAAGGATGAAATTAACCTTAATTCGCCTCTTTATAAAGTGGGTTATATCGAAGGAACGGTGGCTATGGCCAATAGCGGTCCGAATACCAACGGAAGTCAGTTCTTTATTACTTTAGCTGATCAGCCTAATCTACCCAAAGATTATACGATTTTCGGTCACGTCACTGAGGGGATGAATGTGGCTTTACAGATTAAAAAAGGAGACAAGATGTTGAAAGTCGAGGTCAACTGAGATGCTATGGTTTAAGCGACCAATAAAAAAAATGATTCCTAGGGCCATTGCTCTGACAGACAGGCAACTGTTTGCCCAAAAAATTTCTGATTTACGAGAAATGTCTCTGGTCCCTGGCCCGAATAATTTTCGCCAAGCTATTCTTGAGTTCGATAAATTGCTTGATCTGATTCTGAGAAAAATGGAAATAGCCGGTAACACTTTAGGCGACCGTTTGAAAAATGCTCACGGTTTAATTGATGATTCGTCGTATCAAAGGCTTTGGTCTGCTCATAAGGTCAGAAATAAATTGGCGCATGATTCTGAGATAGAGATTATGAGCTGGGAAGCCAAAACTGCCATTGAGGATTACGAAGTAGGTTTGGAAAAATTTTTGGATAGATAGTGAGGTGATTGTGTCTGTGTTTGAACCGGTGATAGGTCTGGAAGTACATATTCAACTGAATACGAAGTCGAAGATGTTTTGTGGGTGTAACAATGATGCTGCTGAAGCGAGGCCGAATACCTTGGTTTGCCCGGTTTGTTTTGGTTTGCCCGGAACTTTACCTGTAATTAATAGAGAAGCCGTTATCAAGACTCTCTTATTGGGTAAGGCACTCGGGTCTGTTTTGAGTAGGCGGTGGAATTTCGAAAGAAAGAATTATTTTTACCCAGATTTGCCGAAAGGATACCAAATCACTTCTACCAGCAGCCCGCCGGTTATAGGTGGGCAGGTGAATTATCCGTCAAGCGTTCGTATTAATCATATTCATTTAGAAGAAGACGCTGGAAAATTAATTCATAGGGATGACGGTTATTCGTTGGTTGATTTAAATAGAGCTGGAACACCATTGATAGAATTAGTTACGGAGCCCGACATCCACTCGGCAGAACAAGCCAAAGCCTTTTTGCAGGAGGTGCAGTTAATTGCCAGAACAATCGGTATATCAGCCGCTGACATGGAAAAAGGGCATTTACGCTGTGACGCTAATATATCGTTACATTTACCTAAAACATCCCTTGGGAAAAAAGTCGAAATTAAAAACCTTAATTCATTTAACATGGTTGGCAGAGCTTTAGAATATGAAATAGATAGACAGCGGGAGATTCTAAGAGCGGGCGGGCAGATCGTTCAAGAAACTCGCGGTTGGGATGACAAATATAATCGAACCGTTGGTCAGCGAGGTAAAGAAGATGCGCATGACTATCGTTATTTACCCGAACCAGATTTGCCTCCTTTGGTTGATTTTTTAACAAGTGATGAGTTTGTGTTAAATTTGCCTGAATTGCCTGATCAGAAACGAAAACGATATCATCAGTTTCAAATTACCGATTCTCAAATCGACGAACTGGTTAATGATGATTCGTTGTTTCATTTGGCGGAAAAAATTATAAGTAATACTCAGAATATTGATCAACAACTGATCTGGCGATTGATCTTCGCAGACGTTAAACGAGTGATGGCGGAGGATAATTTATCTGCGGATATGATTATGCCAGTGGCTGACCAGTTGTCGAAAGTTATGATTGCTTTGAATAATAAGCAGATTACTCACCAATTATTTAAAACCTCTTTATCTAGTCTGTTGCTAAAAAAAGTTACAGCCGATCAGGTTATTGAAAATGGCCAAAAAGCTAATCAATTGGATATTTCTGAATTAGTTGCCTCAGTAATTAAAGAGCATCCCGCAGTGATTGAACAGTGGAAAACGGGCAATCAAAAGGTTTTTGGTTTTTTGGTTGGCCAGGTGATGTCCAAGGCCAAGGGCCAGGCGGACCCACAGCAGGTAACTAAATTATTGAATGATATGTTAAAATAATCAAAAGAAAAAGAAGATATAGATGTTAGATGCTGGCTGGACAAAATTAATCAACGATAGTCATGTGGTTTTTGCAAAGCTACCTGAGTTTATTGTGGCATTGCTTTTTGGCTATTTGATAATTTATCTATTTCTTCATCTAGTAAGATTGTTAATTGGTTTATTTAATTTGCCGTCTGCTTTAGTATCGATCATTTATTCTTTAGCTTCAGTCATTATTTGGATTCTGTTCTCTGCTTACTTACTTCGCACGATTGGTCTGTCTTCGTTGGCCATTACTCTATCTGGCTCGTTATTGGTGCTTGGATTAGCTTTAGCTAACGGATCAGGTATTCTGGTGAGCGACGTGATCTCGGGACTATTCTTGGCAAAAGACCCGGATTTTGAGATAGGCTACCGTATTAAAGCGGGTGATACGGAAGGCGTCATTGAATCGATCGATATTCGTAAAGTAAGAATTAGACAAGATGATGGTACCTTAACAGTTGTTCCGAATTCAATGATTGACAAAGATCGTTGGCAAATCATTGCCAAAACCAAAGACGCTGGCCCAAAAATAAAAATTGCTTTTCCGGTTCGTAAGAAAAAGGAGCTTTAAGTGAGTCCTCAGGATTTATTGTTTATAGTACTGGCAATAGGGTTTGCTGTTTTGGTGGTTTTTGGTTCAATTGCTTTGTGGCAGCTGACTCAGACTCTTAAATCATTTCAACAGACATCCGATCACTTGAATCAAATTACTGTTATAATAGAGTCATCGATCGAAAAAGCTGCCACCATTGCTGACAACATTTCTGGTATTGCTAGCAGTATTACAGGATTGGTTGATGGTTTAACTCATAGGAGGAAGGAAAAAAATGGACGATAATATACAACATGACGCGAACAATTATGATAAAACTCTAAATGTTCAACGTTCGATGCTGGTTTTCACTATTTTTTTGAGTTTAGTTATGGGTGCTGTCGGTGGAGCAGGAACAGTCTATTTGTTGGCTAACGGTAATCAGCTGGGTAGTTCTTTGGGTGTTTCTAACTCGGTGTCCTTGCCAGTTAAACAGAATATTACCTTAGAAGAAAATTCTCAATTTATTAATGTTGCTAAACAGGTTAATCCCTCCGTTGTTTCAATAAGTTCTACTAGCAGCGTACAGGATATCTTTGGACAGACGTACCAGCAGAGCGGTGGTGGTACTGGGTTTATAATATCCAGCGACGGTTTAATCGCTACTAATAAACATGTCGTTTCGGACGCGACCGCTAAATATACAGTAACTTTATACGACGGAACTACTTATCCGGCAACCATTAAATCCACCGATCCGTTATTTGATTTTGCGGTTATTAAAATAGATGCCAATAATTTGAAACCGTTAGATCTTGGAGATTCTGACCAATTAAAGGTTGGGCAGTGGGTTATCGCGATTGGTAATGCTTTGGGGCAGTTTCAGAATACCGTCACTGCAGGCATTATTTCCGCCACTGAGAGAAGCATAACCGCCGGTGATTCAACTGGCGGTCAGACAGAATCGCTGGAAGGTTTGTTACAAACCGATGCTGCCATTAATCCGGGCAATTCTGGCGGGCCTTTGTTAAATTTGGCTGGCCAAGTCGTAGGTGTAAATACGGCTGTATCAACAAGTGCGCAGGGTATAGGGTTCGCTATTCCGATTAACGTATTGAAACCAGCTATCGAAAGCGTTATTAAAACCGGAAAGATTATTCGTCCTGAGTTGGGGGTGCGTTATGTTTCGTTGAATCCTCAGATTGCCAGCCAAAATAAATTGTCAGTTGATCATGGGGCATATTTACAACCGGGAAGCGGCAATAATCAACCCGCCGTAGTTCCTGGAAGCGCCGCTGATAAAGCCGGGTTGAAATCAGGTGACATTATTACGGCTGTTAATGGTCAGGTAGTTGATAACAATCACAGTCTGTCGAATCTGATACAACTATATTCGGTCGGATCGAAGATAAACATAACCTATTATCGGAATGGCAAAGAGCAGCAAACGACTGTGACTCTGGAAAGTACCAGCAGTTAATTCGGTGCGGCTATAACGAATCTTGTCCTGCCGTTTTGATCTTTAAGCAGCATATAATTAAGCCCAATTGAAGAAGGCAGCTGTCTTTGACGGTGATTGTGCCATACTTCGAGCATAATTCTTCCACACGGTGTGATTTTATTGACAGAATCTTTTAGTAGCTTGTTAATCTGGTTTAGGCCATTTGCTCCACCATCTAAGGCAACAATCGGTTCCCATTTTATGACGCTGCTATCCAATTTTGTTAATTCCTCAGTCGGTATATAAGGTAAATTGGCAACTATCAGGTCGGCTTTTGTTTTAAACTGTTCCAACAAATCACTTCGTTTGAAAT
>DAHXOW010000011.1 GCA_027364665.1 bacterium
CCGCTTCGTATTTTCTAACATCTCCAAAGGTTAAAGAATACATGATTCCTGTAACAATTACCGCAACAACCGCCAGAATAGACAAAAGAATCAGAAAATCATCCATAATAAGAATAATTATTTGTTCGACCAAAGCAACGCCACTATATTTGCTTAGAGTGTCCCAGGCCTGAAAATTTAACTTAATCGGATTCAAATTGCTAACTGTTCCTGAGTTAGTGTTGCCCGAGCTCGTATCGCTTGAGCCATTATTTCCGGCGTTATTAGTAGTAGTATTGTTATTACTGTTGTTATTATTAGTAGCAGCACCGCTTCCGTTACCACCGCCAACACTGCCATTCGTGTCACCGGAAGGACAGGTGTAGGCACCGCTGATTTTAATGTTTTGCGCAGCCAAGGTGTTAACTGTGTTTGTCGAGGGATCGTTTCCTACCAAGGAGAGGGAAAAAGTCTGATCTGCGTCAGCCGTCCCATTAGCATTGCAGAGATCCCAATTGTAGGCCGTGAGCACGGACTGGCCTTCTCCAAGAGTGTTTTTCCAACTGGTCTTTAATGAATCGTTGATATACAAGGAAATGCTTGCATAGGTAATCAAATTTCCAGAAAATACCGGGGTAACAGTAATAACAGGGTCATACTGACCACTGACGTCAACGGAAGGCAGCCCTCCCCCAGGGGCTTCAGCACCTAGTCCAGTCACCTGTATTGAGTAGTTCGAATCATTCGCTACAGCTTCAAAAGGTAAAAAGCTGAACAAAAGTAGGCTAATCGAGGTAAAAATTAGCAGACAAATAAAGAGCGTCGGTTTTTTAACCATTGGCATTCTCACTAATTTTTTTGTAACCAGGTAGTGGTTTGGGCAGCCGCGTTATTGATTACTTGCTGAGCGGGCTGGTGGTTCAAAGTCACGTTATCAATCATTTGGTCAAACACTTGATCAATTTGATCAGAATAATTACCCTTTGGCCAATCGGCGGCCATAGTGGTTTGTCCAGCGAATGGATCGTTTGCCGCGCTTGCAGCCGAGGACGGAATAATTGCCGATTCTCGTTTAGTTGCAGATAAATAGCCGTTAGGATGAGTCGCGACATAATTGATAAAGTCCCAAGCCAAATCAGGGTGTTTAGAATTGTTAGTCACTGTTTCTGTCCAGTAAGATGCATAATCTACCGGCTTATTACCCTGAACTTGAGGGATAGCCGCGGACGTCCAATTAAGAGTCGGTGCTTGTTGAAGCAAGGTTTGTGTATAATATTCATATCCGATCAGAATTGCTAGCTTGCCACTGATAAAATCTTGTAAGGCATTTGGCTGCTCGGCATTCCAGGTATAATTTGAATCGGAAGGATTAGCAAAACTAGTATAAAAAGTCAGGGCGTTGGTCCCATTATAAACCGGCTTGCCGCTTGCATCGTTTTGAAAATTATTAAACATTGCCGCTTTTTGACTGATATTTTCCATGTTTGTACCGTTTTGCATCATTAAAAGAGATAGTATATCGGAAGCAAATGGCACGTTGGCGCTCGTCCCCATATCTATGCCCGCTTGGGTAATGTTTCCGCTCGAGTCTTTGTGGGTCAAGTAGGGTAACTCTTGTAATAACTGAGCCCATGTCGAAGGCGGCTTGCGGAAAAGAGAGTCATCAAAGTTCGGGTTGTTAGAATTAGCTTGACGGTATTGTGATTGAGCCTGCCTCCACAAATCCTGATTAATATACAAGCCCAGCTCGTCCATATATAAAGGCTCGCCATATATCTTGCCGTTAATAATATTTTCTTCGGTCGCTGGGACAAAAACATTACCAAAGGTCTTAGCGTTTGATTGTTGCTGATTCGTCTCAATTTTAATTGAATCGGGCATCGGTTGTAATTTGTCGGCCTCTCTTGGCAACCAATCGTTTTGAATGCTCCAAATATCTGGACCGATGCCTGCAGCAAGAGCATTAAGCGATTGGACCTCATAATCCGGTTCGGGCATCTGGACATAATTAATTGTAACATTCGGATGAAGGGCTTCGTAACTAGTGATGTAGCTTTGAAAAGAGCTGCTTGAGTCAAAAGTTCGCCAAATGGTCAAAGTATATTTTTGGTTGCTCTGCAGCTCCGGGCCATTTTTAACGTTAGTTGAGCCACAACCCGTCAACAAAATCGAACTGACGGCAACTGTGGACCAAACGGCTGTCTTTTTAGCTATTTTTTGCCAACTTTTTTTTGTGGTCACTCTTACTCCAGCTTCTCTTTCATGAAAGCTCTAACTTCGGCCTTCATATCATCTCTGGTCAAGGCAATATCCATATTAGCTTTAAGATACTCCAATTTATTACCACAATCATAGTATCTGCCATTTTGTATTTGATAAGCATATACCGGACTACTTTCAAGTGACTTGGTAATCGCATCAACCAGCCAAATCTCATCCCCTCTACCGGAGCGCAGATTTGATAAATAGGTGAATATATCCGGAGTCAAAACATAACCACCGACACCCACTAAAAGCGGCGGGGTTATTCCGTTGCCAGGTTTTTCTCTAATAGTTTCGACTTTCGTCACCGTTTCAGAAACACTTTCTCCAGAAATAACCGCATAACGTTCTGCCGCTCTGGGATCATATGTTTTAAATGTGCTGATTATTGTTGACTGATGTTCTTCATACGCCTCAATAAGCTGTTTGATTCTTGGCGGGTTTGCTTGATAAAGCTCGTCTCCCCAAACCACAACAAAAGGCTCATTACCAACTACTTCTTTAGCCTGTAACACCGCGTGACCGTTGCCCAAAGGCTGTTTTTGTCTTACATATACAAATTTTGCCATATCCGAGATCTCTCTGATTTCTCGATACTGATCATGCTTATGAGACCGCTTAAGCAATTCCTCAAGTTCAAAGTTGTAATCAAAATGATCTTCAATGGCTCGCTTGTTGCTTCCGGTAATTAAAATTATTTCTTCTATCCCCGAAAACACCGCTTCTTCAGCTATATATTGAATCATTGGCTTATCAACGACCGGCAACATTTCTTTTGGACTTGCTTTTGTTGCAGGTAAAAACCGGGTGCCAAAACCTGCGCAGGGTATGACCGCTTTTCTGATTTTTTGTTTTATCGCCATCTCACCCGGCTTGTACTGTCAAAATCTTGGTTTTCGAACTAACGTCTTTAGGCATATTAACTGTCAGGATCCCGTCTTTTGCTAGAATAGCCGTTGACCGCTCCGGAACAATAGGTGTTGGCAATTGATAGATTCGAGAAAACTCTCCCCAATGACACTCTTGAACTAGATACGAATCATTGTTTATTTCAAAATTTCTCTTACGTTCACCCTTAATGGTTATCGATTCCTCGTTAATCGAGATATCGAGATCAGCGGGACTAACTCCGGCTATCGGCGCTTTAATAATAACCTGATCTTCTGTCTGATAGACATCGATTGCCAATTGCCCCCTTGTCTCGTTCATCGAGCGATCATTTAATTCCATGGATCCTCCTTAAATATAATGCAATATATATTATAACTGTCCGAAAAAACGACTCAAGACCCTTTGGGAATTCAGAAAGTTTTATAATCAAAAATATTGTACTTTTAGCACAATCTTAAGGTTTATTCATTTAATAGAATAGGATTGATCCGTCTTAAACACTAAGGTTCCTCCAGGCAAAATGGTTTCTGGATAAAGTTTTTGCATAGCTTGAAGAAAATTAGGCATAGACGCAAAGCGACCGGAAATAAAAACTGTTAGTTTCGGATGGTATTCACGGATCAGCTTCAATGTTTCTGATTTAGTTAAAAGTCCGGAGTTGATGGTAACAAATGAGGTATCAACTAACTTAGGAATCGTCCCACGGTCGGCCAAATATAACACCAATTGATCATCTGATACGACCAAATCATTTTTCTCTGAGTGTTTTTGCACATATTGAGCCGCTGATTCCAGGTTGCGGGTGTATGAACTGGGTTGAGGAAATAAAACACTAGATAGGGGCGAATTTAATAAAGCAACATAAGCCAACACGTAGCCCACCAATAAAAAGAAAATAACTCGTCCTAAAATTAACTTTCCAGACCATAAATAGATTTTTTGTACAAGATATGCGGCGGATAAAACGGCCGGTAAAATAAAAAAAACAAAATGGTGAGGGAACAGCGGATCGTAAAAACTAAACGCCCCTATTGTCACAAAAAACCAGACAAAGGACAAAAAAACAAAAATATTTTTATCAATCCACCTGAAAAAATTTTTAGGCGGCCTTAGAGAAACAAAAAAGGCGCTGGCCAGCGAAATGGCATCCAATAGAATTAACAGGCGCTCATGGGATAATAATTGAAAACGCGTACCGGTTAACCATTCGTACAATCGGCTACCGATATGGGATGTACGAACATTGATAGTATTTAAATAAAACGCTGATAAATTATGAGGCGTAACAAAAATAAGCAGACAGATCAATAAAAAAATCAGATAGTAGAATATATAGCCGAAATATTTTAATCCTCTTGTTGGTAGGATAAACAAAAAATAAAAAATCGTTACAACTAACATAATCGGATTCGCCTTCATAAAAAACCCTAAGGCTAAAAATAAAGCAGAAAAAATAACACAAGATAATTTCTTAGTCTCGTGAAATTTGATCAATAAATAGAACGAGACAAAGCTAAAAGCCAGCCACGGAACATCGACTTGAAAAGTTCGCGAAGGGGCAAGGAAAAAAGTATCGACTGATAAATAAATCGCAGATAAAATTGCCGTCGTTTTGTCGAAAAATTTGTTAATTAAAGCGTAGGTTAAATATATTATCATCACAGAACAAATAATAGGAAATAAACGAACACTAACTAATGTCGGGGAAAATTTATAAAAAAATGCAGCCAAATAAATAAAAACAGGGCCTTGAGAATTATACGTTTGAGAAATCAAAGGATGACCCGATACGAAAGATCTAACCGTTGCCAGATAGACTCCCTCATCATAGTCACCAAATTTAAAAGAAATCGAGATTAACCTAAGAGCAACGGCCAAAAACAGAATTGCTAGCAACCAATAATCTATTTTATTTAACGGTAATGTAGGTTTTGTCTTAATTTTGGCCCTCAAAAAAACACACGATCATTTAATTTGAATGCACAGGAAAATAAATTCTGGCCAAACTTAAAGAGCATACACACGACCTGACAAGAAATTTACTCTGTAGAGTTGATCTTTTTAATACGTTTCTGGTCTGTTAATCTGGTATGCCTGGCTGGACTTGAACCAGCGACCTTTAGGTCCGCAACCTAACGCTCTATCCACTGAGCTACAGGCACACGCCTGCTCATTGTAGCACAAATTTTTTAAATTCGTCAGAACGGTATCACAGCACAAAACAATCGATGAGCGAACTTAAAAGAGCACAAAAATCTCCAGTCTATCCTTTTTATTATTCCCGTTGGCCTGTTAATTACCTTTAACTTTGTGCGATCGATTATGTGCCGAGCCGAGACGCTTTCGACTGGTTTAGCCGTCCTTCTAAAATACCAATTATTATAACCCAGCCAATTTTTAACTCACTCAGGCGTAGTTTTATCCTTGATAAGGAAAACCTTAATGTCGATGAGCGAAATGCGCCTTGACAAAACATAGTTCGACGACAAGGATCGGTCCGCTGTATTTACCTGTTATTTAACCACGACAGCGGTACCGTAGCACAAGACCTCAGTCACGCCATTCATCACTTCATTGGCGTCGTAGCGAACCATGATTATTCCATTTGCGCCTATTTTTTCGGCATGTTTAATCATTAAGTCATATGCTTCAACGCGAGCTTTTTCACAAAGTGAGGTAAAAAGTGTAATGTTTCCACCAAAAATCGTCTGAAACGCACCACCAAGATTTCCAAAAACCGAACGAGAACGTACGGTAATGCCCCTAACCATTCCTAAACTTTCAACGATTTTCTTGTCAGGTAATTCTAGAGCCGTGGTTACATTGTCGTGATCCATTTTATGCCACCTTTCATACCATATACATGAAATTAGCAGGACACTTGGGTCTTGATCTTTTAGCTCTTCTCGGACCCCTTTTTCCTTTTACTATATTAAATGATTTTGTCGAAATTAGCATATGTTTGCCAACCAGCAGTCGGATCGGTTGTTGACGTAGTTGATGGCGTCCTCGTTACTGAAATCAATGGTGTTGTGGCGGTCGAAGTAGTTGGCGTAGTTATTGTTGCAGTATTAGCAGTTGTTGAAGTAGTACTTGCTGTAACTTTCTTGCTTGACCCTTTTAGATAATACCAGCTGAAATAGCCAATAGCGGTTAAAACAACGACAACTAAAGCAATCCAAAGACATTTGGATACGGTAGGTTTATTTCCTTTGGTCCGTGCTTCCTCCAGAAGATTTAATTAATTTCCATTGTTAATGTTTATTATTAAAAAGCGCTGTATTTTGCTGATTCTAAAGTATTACCCATGGAAGTAAAATCTTTAACATAATACTGGTCTATTTCCCAACTGCCATTAACTTTAATAAGATTAATATAGTTTGTGATGGTTGTATTAACATAGGCTGAACCAGTCCAACTATTCCTTATTTCAGTAACAGGAAAAGTAACAACTTGATTGCTTTCAGAGCCGGCACCAAGAGTAAAACTTGTTATTGTGTAACATAAACCGGCCGTTCCGCATAATATTCTGGCTGATGGGTACTTTACGGCGGCAGTACTTGACTGAATATCCGTACCTGCTAAAAATGCGAGATCAGTTTGTTCGGCAGAAGTTTGTGCCGGTGTAAACATTTCTAAAACATTGCTACGACCAGCTGTTAATTGTTGGGTAGTTGTGTCTTTACCTACCGCGACCTGATCCGACATAAATTGATTTGCAATTTGTTGAGCAGATTGGATATCTGTTGAACTATCCGAGGATGAGGTTGTTGGGGCCTTTGTCGTTGGCGTAATTGTAGCTGGTGCCGTTGTAGTAATCGTCGTGGTGATCGTCGAATTACTTGTTACCACCTTCTTACCAGGACCCAAAAGATAATACCAACCAAAATAACCTCCAGCGACCAAAATGACGATAATTAAGGATACCCATAACCATTTAGAAGTGGTTGAGCGAACCGATCCCGTCGGAGCTAGATTTATCGGCGGCTGTGATTGGTCCATAATTCCTCCTCTGAAGATAAAAAGATTTAATTAATTCCTTTTAATTATAACAAAACGAGAGCTAATTAGCTGCTTAAATACAGCTTTATATCTAGAAAACAAACAAATTGTTGTCAAATAATAAACGCTAATCCAAGAAAGCCAGCCAATCTTTTAAATGGATTTAGTCATTTTTAGCAACAAGTTCCAGACTAAAACGGTTTATATGATTAAAAATAAAGTTCGAATCTCGCTCTCTATTAACAAAAATTAGGGCTGTTTGGCATCAAAAAAGACCCAAAGCGGTCTTTTTTTTGTTTTCTCCTGCTCCTTATATCCTTTTCCTGCTATTTCAAAAAGTTCCAAAGTGATTCTGGCGGAGAGGGAGGGATTCGAACCCTCGCTGAGGATTACTCCCCACTACAGGTTTAGCAAACCCGCCCCTTCAGCCTCTTGGGTACCTCTCCAGACTGTTATGTTTATAGCATTATTTAGGCCAAATCTCAATTATTTAATCCTAATTTCCATCTATTAGATATTTCCAGGTTGGTTGATCAAAATTAATTAATTGTTTAAATTTCGTTCTCTTTTCATAAATATACCAAGCAATACCAAAAACCATTAAAAGAGATGAGGAAAATAAATCTATATCGACAACCAATGACAGGCTTTTACCGAAAGTGAATAACAAAACGACGTGTAAAATAGCTATTCCGAGTGATCCAAGTGAATATTTCCAGGCTTTGAGAGACAGAAAATAATTCACAAAAAGATTTCCAACGGTAAAGAAAACCATTACCACGCCCATTCTAAAAAGAAGATTATTAATTGAAGCGAATGAAGCATAAGTGTTGCCAAAAATAATTTCTATTAATAGGTGGGGAGACAATTTGAAAATTAACAAAACAGCAGCTGCCAAACCCAAACTAAGGAATAATGCGCGCATTAACAAATGGGCGTGCCTTATTCCATTGTCTAAATTAGAGCTAATCATCGGAAAAACCGCACCAATAACCGGAGAAGTTGAAAAGAAAATAATTTGACCCAGTTTAGCTAACACGGCCATTTGTCCAGCTTGGCTTGCTAAAAGATGTGCTTTTGCTGCTAAAATATCTGAATTCATAATAATTGCGACTGCCCCCAAAGAAAGAATGGCGCTGACAAAGTAAGTAAAATTAGGCATCAAAGCGTCTGCTGGTTTAATTGTCCTTTTTTTCCATTCATCACGCCATTGAAAGCGCCAAACAATCAACGAAGCAACGGCATAAGAGCTTAGAATCAAGAGTAAATTTAGCCAATTTTGACTATGAGCTATTAATTTAAAAATAATTACTATGGCAAGAAAAGTGAGTTTTAAAGCAACCTCCATAATCATATATTTTGACACTCGGGCATAATGCTGCATTCCTTGAACAAACCCCCTGTCAGTCGCTAAACAAGTACCTAAAATTGTCAGCACTATAATGAAAAGTAATTGAATAATGTTGAATTTAAATACGGACAAAATTATGGGGGATAAAAGAATAATTATAATTCCAACAATTAACAAAATTTTCCATAGAGTTTTAAAAAATCTCTGTCTAATCGCCCAGGCTTGTTCGAAATTATCTGGAGCAAATCTAGCTACAATTCGCATGGCAAGTAAATTACCCGTGCTTCCCATAATTCCGGTTAGCGCAACAATTGAAAAAATAGCTGCCATCGTTCCATAATTATCCGGACCTAAAACCCTTGCGGAAAGGAGGGCAAAAATATAATTTCCCCCATTCACAAAAAAAGATCCGGCTAACATAATAAAACTCGCTAGCCAGATAAGGTTTTTCTTCCCGGGCTTTTCTCTCATATAAATCGTATCTTATATAAGTTTTAACTAGGAGTAAATCTTGGTTTTAAAAATAATTCAGTGGCGGAGACGAGAGGATTCGAACCTCTGAGGGGCGTTAGCCCCTATCGGTTTTCGAAACCGACGCAATCGACCACTCTGCCACGTCTCCAACAATATTATTTACCCTTATCTCTAACCGTAACGGTTACTTTTGTTTTTTTGTTTAATTTTACCGATGCTTTCTTAGTAATTTGCTGTTCTGTATTATGTTTTTGTTCCGCATCTTTCTTCTTTTCTTCTTCCTCCTCTTTAGATTCGATCATCTTAACCACATCTTTACTAACGCTCTGCGGTAGAATTGAGTACCTTTTTACTACATACTCTTGCTGCACAATTGTAAATAAATTAGTAACAAGCCAATACAAAGGTAAGGCGGCTGGAAATTCTCTGGCAAAAATAAAAGTCATAATCGGGGCAAAATAAATCATCTGCTTAGATATCTTAGTCGTCGGATCATTAGGGTCTGATCCAGGAATTAAAGTGACAAATCCTAACCACAGCTGCGACAAGGCAACTACAATAGGCAAAATCCATAAATTGGCTACCGCTAAATTTAATCCAAAGAAATTTGTGTCTACTGCAGACGGTCGAGGAGTAAAATTATATAGATTGTTGAAATGAGAGGTATCCAAACCATTTCTAAAAACATCATACAAAACAATTAAAATTACCAATTGCACAATCATCGGCAAACAGCTTCCGAAAGGACTAACACCCTCCTCTTTGTACATTGCCATCTGAGCCTGCATTTGAAGATTTTTATCATCTTTGTATTTTTGTCTTAACTCTTCAATCTTTGGTTGTAACTGCTTCATTCGCACTTGTGCTTTTGTTGTATGAATAGTGATTGGCAATAAAATCAACCTGGTTAAGATTGTTAAAATTATAACGGCCCAGCCAAGTGAGTGGCCAGGAATCAACCAAACAAATAAAACCAACAGGTTAAAAAGCGGTAGATATAAAATTTCACCCAAAATTTTAGTCACTTTATGTCAAAACCTTTCTTCATGGGACCGGATCATTCCCTGGTTCGTTCCAAGGATTACACCTTGAAATTCTCTTGGCTCCCAACCACGAACCTTTTAATATGCCATATTTATCAATTGCTTCGTAAGTGTACTGGCTACAACTTGGCGAAAAACGACAATACCCAACTGGATACAAACCTCTTAGCGGCCCATGATCCAAAGAAAGCGTTTTTTGATAAATTTTAATTAAAAACATTCCAATATATTTCATTTTTGATTAAAGATGATTTTAAATTTTTATTTGGTTTAATATTCTTGTAATTATTTTTTTATAATCTTCAGGATAATTTCCTATAGCTTCCGCATCTACCAAAGAGACAATCAAATCTATCCCCATCAATGGATATTTTTTAATTGTTTCGGCAAATAATGCTCTTATCTGTCTTTTAAAATAATTCCGTTTGGTTGCTCTTGGTAAGACCTTATTACTAACTGTCACGGTCATTCTTGGGTACCCAAACCTATTCTTTAGTATATATTGAGCTTTAAGACTGCCTTCTCTGACAAATGACCTACTCAACCAAATTTTTTTCAAATCTCGATATTTACAAATGCGGTATTTTTTAGGAAGCATGTTGAACGGTCAGCTTATTTCTACCCTTAGCCCTACGTCTTTGAATAACGTTTCTTCCGTCTTTTGTACTCATTCTTTTCATAAAACCATGAACTTTTGAAGCTTGGTTTTTGGATCTTTTAAATTTGATGTCCATATTATCCCTTTTGTCTTTGCCCCCAAAACAAAGGCATTGTAGCATTTTTATTACCCCAAGACAATCTTCAAT
>DAHXOW010000045.1 GCA_027364665.1 bacterium
AAATTATCCACTAATTGTGTCGCTGCGCTGGATGAAATTGAGAATGCCATGGCGACGTCTTTAACCGTAGTTTGTTTGGAACGTCGAATAAAGGTAAGGACCTGTAACTGAGCCAAAGGCAGAGATTTATTCGACCAGCAATGTTCTTTGACAGAAATAATCAATCGATGAATTTCGATCATCGACCGGAAATATTTTTTGATTAATACTGATCGGCTGCTACCCATGCAAAATATGTTAGCACCTTAACTAATATTAGTCAATACTTAGTATGCTCTGACGGTTAACTAAAATAAAATGACGGATTTATTTAACAGGACATTCAAGTCATTTGATGATTCGATGTAAATCAGGTATGATCAAGAAGGTGCATACAGGTGACTATGACTTCGCGTTTGCCCGGCTGGATTTACTCGAGCCGGGCTTTTTTTGTGTCACAGCGAAACCCGACTAATTGAACAATGCTCGGCCAGGTGATCGATGTCGACTATTTCGCGAGGACAATCTATTTGTATCAGCAAAACAAAACTGCTAAACTAATAGCGATACCATCCTCCGATTTTGCCCGGGACCTGCTTTCAGGATTCCGGGTTTTTTTTAAATATAAGGAAAGATTAATAAAACGGAAATTTTTATTAAAACAGATAATTAAGCCATTGCCTGAGATGGCTTTGATTAATCATCTCGGCACTGACGGCTTTTTGACCCGCCTGTTCTTCCATTACTGATTGTTGAGAACCGGAGTTTTCTGGCAAACTGACTACGGTTTCACCCGGCTTTATGTAAGAAAAGTTTTCTCTTGCTTGCAGTTCCAGATAGCTCGGTGTTTGTTGATACACGACAAAACGCTCAGCAATTGCTATTTCCAATTGCAACTGAGCAAGGCTGTCTTTTTCCGAGGCCAGTTGTTTTGAAATCCGGCTTCCTTGATAGAAGCTACCGGTTACCAAAAACAGGTCATACACCAAAACCAGCACCGCTAGCAAATAAAAGATCGGAAAAGAGTTAAAAGTCTGTCTGGATTTTTTTTCTTGGTAATGCGTGACGGCCATTTGTATAGATATTAACAAATGACAATGTCTAACAAAAGACTGTTTTCACCAGCGAGGTTTTGGTGGAGGAGAGGATCGGTTGTTCGAGCCGTGGTTATCTTGATTGTTTTTACTCTTTTTTGCTGACCCGTTTTTTTTAGACCGCGTTTTTCTTGATGATAGAGAATCTTCACGGTCCGAATCACTATCATTGTTTTCGTTTTGATTAACGAATAGCAGATAGTAACCCACTAAACCGGCAATAATAATAATTAGTAAACCAGCCAACAAGGCCCAGCCGGTCCAATTGTTAGAGCTGACCGGAGTTTGCTGTTGATTGACACTTTTTGGTTGATTCAGGATTGGCCCGCTTGGCGAAACAGCCGAGGCTGACTCGGGCGCCTGTGTTGAATTCATTGAGATGTTTACCGATTCTGAAGTATAGCTGCTCAAGGTGTTTGTTTGGGGAAGCGTGGCAAGCAAATTAACGGAAATCGCCGGTCCAAAATCGCCAAGATTATTTGCCGGGACGATACTAATTGTCCAGTTTCCCGGATATGGCAGGCTGACTGTCCCAGATGTTTGTCCGCTCCCAAAGCTCAGAATTTGTTCCGCCTCGTTTGATCCTTGTGCCGATATTGTTACCGTATAGTAATTTGCCTGATTATCGCTTGACCAGCTTAAGTTAGCTGTCAATCGATTTAAATTAATCTGAAAATTATTTACCGAAGATAACCCTACCGAATTGCTCAGACTGATAACCGGACCAACAATCAAATGTGATCCATCCGACAGACCGTTCCAAATTGCCAGCCAAATTGTCGGCAAATCTGTTTTTCCGGGAAGGCTGAGGTTAAACGTTCCGTCCGTCAGTACTTGAGTCGAATATTTCGGAGAGACGTTTTGATCTGATGTCGGATCACTCGAGTAGACTAAAATTTGTTGGCCGCTTAAGTTCTGGTTCAATTTGCCTGCTAAAAGGTGGGCGTTGCCTGAGATTGTCAGGGAGACGTTCTGGAGCGAAAGGCTCGAAGAGGCCGCGGTAAGCGAATATGCCAGGTAAGACTTACTCAGATTTCCAAACTGATCGACTGACCAGAGGTAGATATTTTGCAGGCCGGACGGCAAAATGTATTCAAAAGAACCATCTTTTAACGTTTGAATGTTTGTTAGCAAACCGGACTGTGTGGGCGGATTATCCGAGTAGATCTTTACTTGATCACCGCCCGGAACGATACCGGCCAAGCCGTTTAATTTGTTTGTGGCTTGATCATAACGTAAAAAACCGGATAACGGAGCGACGGGGGCGGTCAGGTCGATATAATAAGCATCGGATAAAACAATTTGATCGGCAACGAATCCAGGTCCGAATTGTTGATTGTTGACGGCAATGATTACCTGATACGTTCCGTCAGGTAAAAGACTGCTCAAGGTCGCAGAATATTGATCCGAACCGAGTGCCGTGATCGGTAATGAATAGGTCTGATTGTTGCCTTGGTTGATAAAATCGACTTTTGGGCTGTCAGCGGTATTAAGCAGGTCGGCCGCTTCCTGGGTCAGAGAAAATGTAACTGTCGGAAAATTTGTCGGTGATGATAAGTTGATTCCTTGCGCCGGTGAAATGTTTGCCTGATAGATGTCTGCCTTCCAATTGACTATGTTGCTGTATTCTGGCGAGCTGCTTTGACTTGCTTGAGAATATGATTTTACGGAGTATTGATAAGCTTGACCGATTTGTACCGTGTTATCAACATACGTAGCGGAATTGCTATTCCCCAAAAAAGTCATCGCCTGACCATATAAGCCTCTGTAAACCAGGTAATCGACTGACGACCCTGAATCAGCTGTCCAATTAAGAACGGCCCGGCTTGATTGGTTTAATTGGTTTTGTCCGTGGGTAACGGTTAATCCCAGGACCGCTTCTGGAAAATCCGGTCTGGCAGAAACAACCGATTCTGGACCGGGTATCGATATCCCTGAAACGGTTTCAGTATCAATAATTCCGATTTGTCTATATTGATCGACCCCGATGTTAATCGGAGCGAATGAGCCGTCTGAATTTGCAGTAAACGATCCAGATATCTGAACTGAGCTGCCGTCATTGATGCCGTAAAGACTAATCGTTGAATTGTCTAAAACCGCACCGGCTTGGCCGTTTATGGTATCAGGAATGTTACCGGGATTGTTTACATAGCTTATCAACCCGGTTATGGGAGCAGGAGGTGTCACGGTAAATGCTTGGCTCGTTCCGGATAATTGCTGCAAAGAAGATCCGGGTTCGCTATTTAAGCTTACAGTTGCTTGGCCGACGGATATTCCGGTCAACGTAAATTGTCCAGACGAAGTTCCGGCTGGAATGGTGATCAGTGAATTTGAACCGGTGACCGTTGCTGCGCTTGATGAGATACTGATTGAAACAACCGTTTTGCAATCGGATGAGACCGCTTCGCCACCTTGGTTTTCTATTTCGAATCGATACTCGCCGCTGATTGCTCCTAGAGCAAATTGCTGCACGGTGGAAGTTATTACTAGCCGGTCGTTACTCGGATCAAGTGAGCAGCCGCTAGCAAATGTGCTTTGCGGAAGCACAGTCAGATAAATGCTGAATACGATCAATCCGATTAATGACAGGCTTAAAAAACCCGACCATCTTTTCATAACTTATGAGCTCCGTTTAATGACTACAACAAAAAAACAACGTGCCCCTCACGCCCCTCTCTATAAGCCGCTGACCAAACCAGAAATTTGACTTAGTCGTTGTCTATTCGCGTTTAGTCTTAAAGCCCATAGGTGTTACAGCGAAACTACGCCCATAAGCGAAATACTTGTCCAAACTAGCAAGCAAGAATCAGCTTGTCAAGCCTTGACTAATAAAGGTATTTTATGTAGAATAATACAATTATCAGGCAAAGGAATTTTATTAATGGCTGACAACGACATACGCAATATCGCGATCATAGCTCACGTAGATCACGGTAAAACAACTTTAATCGACGGACTGTTAAAACAATCGCATACCTTTCGCGACAATGAGTCGGTGATGCAGGAAAGCCTGATTATGGACTCAGGAATACAAGAAAAAGAGCGGGGTATTACAATCACCGCAAAAAACCTATCAATTAATTACAACGGCACAAAAATCAACATCATCGATACTCCCGGACACGCCGATTTCGGAGGAGAGGTTGAGCGAACCTTGAATATGGCCGACGGGGCGATATTGTTGATAGACGCTCACGACGGTCCGATGCCGCAGACAAAATTTGTTCTTAAGAAAGCGCTGGAATTAGGTTTGAAGCTGATCGTGATAATTAATAAGATAGATCGTCCCGATTCTGATGTCGATGAAGTTATTAAAAAGACCCATGATTTGTTTTTGGACTTGGCAAACGACGTTGAGCAGTTGGATTTTCCATTGCTTTATGCCATCGGACGCGATGGAAAAGCCTGGTTTGACTATCCAGCGGATATTAATGGAGCCGCAGATTTAACACCAATTTTTGAGGCAATTATTAGCCGAGTTTCAAAGGCCGAAGGTGATCAAACTGCAGGGTTACAGCTATTGGTGACCTCTTTAGACTGGGATAACTATTTGGGTAAATTAGTGATTGGTCGAATACACCG
>DAHXOW010000054.1 GCA_027364665.1 bacterium
AGGATTGGCGAGCATTAAAGTCGGTATTTGATCGCTGGATTTATTATCATCAATCTGATTTTCCAGAACGATAATCCTTAACGAGCGGTTGATTTGAGGCGCCGCTAGACCGATACCCTTGTCTTTACGCATGGTTTCGAGCATTGTTTGGGCTAATTCAACAATATCCGGAGTGATCTCTTTAATTTCCGGAGTTTTTTCTCTTAAAATTGGATTTGGGATCGTTATAAGATCAAGATTCATCTTTATGATCTAACTTTGATTCGATCAGGACTTTATATAGTTGCTCCAACTGATCAGTCGTCTTTTCGATTGAGTATTTACGCGATTCTCTAAGAGCTCCGACGGATAGTTTGTCTCTTAAACTTTTATCCTCGATCATCCTAAGCATATTTTGGAAAAATTGGTCTGTTCCAACTTTGGATAATAAGCCATTTTCTCCATCTTTGATCAAATCTCCCGGGCCGTACCGATCGTATGCTACAGAAGGTAATCCGGTTGACATGGCTTCTACCAAGACGATTCCCTGAGTGTCGGTCAAAGAAGGAAAACAGAAAAGATCTGAGGCCTGATAATATTTAATCAATTGATCATGAGGCAAAGCGCCGAAAAATTTCACGTACTCGCTCAACCCTCTAGCATTGACAATTGTTTGATAGGCATGGTGATCCGGACCGTCACCGATTATTAGTAATTGGACATTCGGACAGTGAACGTGTAATCTGCCGAAATCAACTAAAAGTTGTGCGACATTTTTTTCACTTGCCAGACGCCCGACAAACAATAAATATGTTTTATCCGCTGATAAGCCCAGTTCGCGTCTGAGGCGTGATCTGTCAAAAGGGTAGTAGTTTTTTGTTTCAATTCCGGTTGGCAGAGCAACTATATCGTTTTTAATTCCTCCGTGCTTCAATAGTCTGGCAATACTTGGGGTTGGTGTAATGACCAGATCAAATCCTCGGGTAAAAATACGTGTCCAAACTGCCAGCGCTGGTTTTGCGAGCCAAGCAAATATCCCGGCGTAATGAGCGTATTCTCCAAGATTAGTATGATAAGTTAAAAGTAGGGGTAGTTTGTTCTTCAGAGCAGTTTTTTTCCCCAGCCAACCGCAAGAAAACATTCCCTGGACGTGCACCAAATCCGGTTTAACCTCAGAAATAATAGATTGTACTTGTGAAGAATAAGGCCAGGCAACCGGATGAGTAGGCTGTCCGATCCAGGGAAGCGACAAAAGACGAAAAACATGAGCTCGCTTTTTGAAGTGTTCCGATTTGGAAGTTGGCGCAACAATATCGACTTGGTGACCCCGTTTTATCAATTCGTGCCTGAATAATTCGATCGAGTCAACGACTCCGTTAACTGTTGGCAGATATGTTTCGGTGAAAATTAATATCTTCATGATCCTAAATTATATCATAAAATCAATGATTTGTTAGTTGTGGGCACCGGGTGTTGATTTTATTACAGATTTTGGCTATTTATTCTTCATAAAAGCACTTTAATAAAGGGGGTTTTAAAAATGAAACAGGTAATGGTCTGGTCGACTGAGAATTTGACTGAACGGCTAGCCAGTTTGGGCGCCGACTTGAAGGCGGACAATGTCAAGGAGGACATTTCTCAGCTGGTGGGGTGTTTGAACATGATTGACGAATCTGATCTCAGATTGTCCTATAAGTCATTCATTGATTTCAACAACCGGCTGGATAGTGAAGTTGTCCTTCCGACAAGGGCAACACCGATCCAATTTAGCTCAGGCGATTTGGGTGTAATAAGCGGACAAAATGTTTTAAGCTGCTCAACCGGTTCAATTCGAATCGATCTCGGCATAACGGTATTAGTTTTTGTCGACAGAGAATTGAAGAGAATAGAATCAGTTAATTCTGACGATCTTTGGCCATTTTGCAAAGATAGACACTCGCTATATTTGACCGCACTCGGATGTTACCGTAATCGATATGAATCGTTTCTTGTCGTTTGTGGTAAAAATATCCGGGTGGATAGCGAAAACGAGGTAGTGGTAAATTTGTTTGATCTTGATCACAGTTTAAAAAGTGAATTGAGGCTTTCATCAACAAATTTTGCCCCTGACGAATGGCGGGTCAAACCTAAATTCTATGTTTCGCAAGCAAACATAGACATGGTTTACAAACACCTTCGGAATATATGGGGTTCAAACCCCGGCCCCGGCCAGAGATTGGATATTTTAGCCTGAATACATGACCCGTTTGACGACAAATCGTCAGGCGGGTTTTTGCTATATAATGATTAAAAAGGAGACGGCAATGGAGAATATTGGACCATCCGGACGGGAGCAAGATTTTAGAATAACGCGCCAGGCGGCCAAAATCACCTTAGGGAAAGTTGATTCCTGGGAAGACCTCAATACCAGAACCGAAGAAGAGGCAAATGAGCGATTTAATGAAGAAACCCGCAGGCTGTGGAGTGAGTTTGCGGTCTCCGGGGTTTTGCAATTTGATAAAACTGAAGGCAAGCAGGTATTGCGTCCTTTTACTGACCTTGATGGCAGAAGTGCAATCGGTATTTTAGGTTTATCTGGTATTGATACGGACAACCTGACTTATGTCAGGCCCGGCCAATATCTGGAAGGAGCGATTAATCTGGATACGGGAGATAAATCAAACGTTGTATATAACGAGGACACATACACGGCTTTTTTTGATCATCATGCAAAAGGTGCGGTAGTTACCTCGACAAGCGAAATTGTTTACAAAACGATGGTCGGTTTAGGTCTTTTGGAAAAATCAGATGCCTTGGATCGGCTGGTTGATTTTGTGACAAAAATAGATAATCGCCAATATCCGGCAGAGGAATTTCTAAAAAGTGCCAAAACCATTCTTGGCTTACAAAGGGATCTTAATTTGGACAAGATGCTGGCCTATTTTTCGGACCACGAGAAACCAACCGAAGAATTAAGCCCGGAAGAATTTGCAAAGTACGGTCTCTCTGACAGTGCTGAGAACCAGCAACGAATAGTCGATGAATCGATGGCTACTTTGGATCGTATGGAGCGTCAAGGCAAAGTTATCGATACCTTTTATGGGAAAATCGTCCTTAACATCAACAACGAATTGAGAACCGGCGCATCGGCAGCCTACGTTCGTTTTGATGGAATTATTAATTTTACTCCGGAGAGAAGTTTTGCAGTGACCCTAAAAGAGGCTGATTTTGACGAACAGATCCTAAAAGACAGATTGGGTGACAAATTTCAGGGCAAGATTATTCGGGGAAAAATGTGGCTTTATAATGATCCCGAACCTCTTAAAGTCAGCCAAGACGATATCATCAAGGCAATATTATAACGAGCATGGGTATTTAATGGCTTTGTCTGCTGCCGCTGTATTTTCCGCAGATACTCTGCCAGCGAATTTTAAGCAGTTCGTTTAAAGTGTTGATAAAAGCTTTTGCAGATTGGACTTTTGACCCCTCAACATTGCGCCACTTGATTGGCACCTGTTTAATTTTCAGATGATTTTTTTTGGCAATGTAAAGCAATTCAATATCAAAACCCCAGCGCCAAATTGTTTGATATCGGGTGATTTCAATAGCGGCCTCCCGAGAAAAAAGTTTGAAACCGCATTGAGTATCTGTAATACCAGGTAAAAGGAGAGCTTGAATCAGCCAATTACCTAAATTTGAAGCGATTAATCGGGCAACTTGTTGTTTAACGATAACCTGACTATTCTTAAGGCGTCTCGAACCGATAATTACCGGATATTGCTCAACAAGCGGTAGAAGTTTCTCGATCTGTTCAAAAGGTGTTGAGTTGTCAGCATCACACATTAACAAATAACGTCCGCGGCTATGTTTGAATCCGTAATTAACCGCGTATCCTTTACCCCGGTTTTCGGGGTAGCCGATGATTTGAGTGTTTGGTAAATGTAAATTGTCTACGGCCTGAGCCGTGTCGTCGTCGCTTCCGTCGTTGACGATGACGATTTCCCAAGTATATTTTTGTTCGGACAAGTATTTGGCAATGTAATTTAACGGTTCGGTTATTCTCAGTGCCTCGTTATAAGCCGGAATGATCACTGACAGATAAGGATCGTCGCTCATAATGATTTACCTTTGAGATGATATAACAATACCGATGGAGTGATAAAGGCGTCAGGCTTGTATTTGGAAAGGTTAGGAACGTCACCGCTGAAAATAGAAGAGGCGCCAATTATTAAATCGCCGGTAGATGAAGGGGTTAGTTGGCTGACCGGACGATATTGAATATGATAATAAGACAATTCATTCGGGCCGCCCCAGGCATAATCAATATACGGATCTTTAATGTTGTGGGTTTTGATGTAATTTTGGATTCGGAAAAGGTCCTGTCCCCAATCGACGCTGGAATCTGAAGTAATCAAATAACCGTGATCCGAGCCGCCCCAGAGTTCATTAAAATAAGCCAGAAAATGCGGTGCGGCGAAGGAAAAACTGATCAATAAATAAATCAGACTTAGGATAATAATATTTCTCCAAGGTTGAAGTGGCCAAACTGTAACAAGCCCTCCGATTAAAATAAATAGCAAAGGATAAATGGGTAAAATGTGACGGATTCCCAGATCGGCCTTGGAAAACATTGCGACGATTAAATAAGTTACAGAACTTATTAACAAGAATGAAGCGATTACGCGAGTTTTTTCGTTCTTAATCAGAAGCCAGATTGCCATTATCAACAAAACCAAAGTGGCGACCGGAGTTTTGGCGGAAAACATTACCGGAAAATAATACCACCAACCTTTACTGGAAAGATGTCCCAAAAAATAATCGGTTTGGCCGCCTTCGGCATGTGACAAAACCATAATCAGCCCTTTAAAATAATATCTCGGATATAATACCGGGCTAATTATTTTATATGAGTTGTTAATAAAACTTTTTTCGAGAGGAGAAAAAGTCACGGCAATCGAATTTTGCATCAACACGGTGTTGGTAATGTCTCCGTTGATCGAGGCTTTCTGAGTGTTGAATCCGTAACCGGCCCAGATAATCAGCCAGGCGAGGAGAAAACCGAGTGCAATTTGTCCAATCAGTTTCCAGAACTGATTTACCTTGAGTTTGTTTAGATAGACATGCCAGATTAACAGCAGGATAAAAGTCGGCAAAAGAATTACCGAGGTAAATTTCATTAATGAAGCAATGCCTAAAGCAAGACCGAATAATCCGACTGCTTTCCAGTCCGGTTTCTTGAGCAGATTCCAGAAAGCGAACGTTGCTATCAAATACCCTAATGCAATACCGATATCGGTTGTAATCAAATGACCGTGAGCGGCAATATTAGGATCAAGAACATAGACCAAGACCGAGAGTAAACCGCCCCACCATCCCCAAAGGCTAGCTGAGAAAAAGAAAATTGCCAGCCCTAAGATTAGGGTTAGTAAGGTAATCGGAACCCGGCCCCAAAAAAGTAGCTGGTTGGCATTGTTTCCGGATGAATAAAACCAATCTTGGGCGAAATAGCGGTTTTCTTTCCATGAGTCATAAAAAAAATTGGCCGCATTCTTCCAATAACTCTGATTAGCCGGCATTTTTGGATGTAAGAATAATAGGGGAAGGGCAGCTAATTTTTTTACCAAAGGCGGGTGTTCGGGATTAAAACGATAATCGTGTCTGGTTAAATAGGTGTACCCGGCCGATAAATGTACTCCCTCATCAGATGTTTGTGAGTCTGTTTTAGCCAGATAAAGCTGTCCAATCAACTGACCGGCTAAAAGAAGGCCGACTAAGACAATGACAAGACGCTTGACTTTTTTCGAATCACCAAGAAACTGGCTGAGTGAACGAGAGAAATGCATTGTCATTAGTATAGATAAAATTAAGACTAAATCAATCGGTAACCGGTTATTTTTTGACCGGATGTTTGGCGACCGATTTTTCGCTCTCAACATTGGTTGTATTCGGTAACCAGAAAGAAACCAAAAATCCCAGAATGGCAAATATGGAAGTGTATAAGAGTGAATCGCGATTGGCTTTAGTCGTCGACCGCTCAACAATCCCGGTTATAATTTTTCCAGCCGGGGAATTTGTCGCCTGGCTTGCGCCTAAACCGAATTCAATATTGGTCGATTGGCTGCTTAGTGACTGAGTTATTGCCGATTTTGCCGCTGTCGGGATTGCTGTACTTGTTTTTATACTGGATTGGACATTAGTAGTAATAGCAGTTAAAAGCAAGGCGCCGATGATTGCTGATCCTAACGTTGATCCGATCTGACGGAAGGTGTTTGTTACCCCTGACGCTTCTCCAGCTTCTTCAACAGATACGGCTGAAAGGGTCAGGTTGCTGATAGGTGCCATCACCATAGCAATTCCCAGGCCGTATGCGATTAAACCGGGGATCAAGCGTACGGTCGACATGCCGGCTTGTAGAGACTGCTCAAGTAAAATCAATCCGATTGTTTGTGCGACTAATCCGATCTGAATAACTCTTTTCGGGGTGATAATTGTCGAAACCCAAGCCATAATCGGCGCGGCAATCAAAGCGGTCAGGGACATCGGCAGAATGGCTAGACCGGTATGTAGCGCGTCCAGACCGAGCACTCCTTGAAGAAAAATTGGAATGGAGAAAAAAATCCCGGCCTGACCCAAAGCAAGTATCCCGGTAGTTACCACGCCGGATAAAAACTGGCTGTTTTCAAACAAGGTTAACGAAACTAAGGGGGTTCGATCCATATGATCCAGATAAAGTTCCCAGGCAATAAACGACAGAACAATAATTATTCCGACTAATAAAGAATATGGGACGACCGAATAACCGAATGGAGCAAGTCGATGTCCGAAGAAAATAAAATCCTCCTTAGCTTTCCACCAGCCGTATTGTGACGATTCGATAAAACCGAAAACAATTCCTAAAAGTCCCAAGGCAGAAAGGATTACTCCGACGAAGTCCAGACTCGGTTTTTCTTCCCTGTCCTTAGATTCTTTAACAATGATAGAGCCGATAACAAGAAGGGCGGCGACGAAAACGTTAATGCGAAAACCCCATCTCCAACTATAATTAGTGGTTAACCATCCTCCCAATATCGGTCCGATTGCTGACGCTGCGCCGGCAATGCCTCCCCAAAAACCAAAAGCGATTGCCCTGTCTTTACCCCGGAAATTCGAAACCAAAAGCGATGCGGTGGCCGGCATCATCAGAGCCGCTCCAATGCCCTCAATTATTGCTTCGCCAATCAACAAGGTGGTCGCGTTGTTGCTGATTGATGATGTAAACGATCCGATGGCAAAAATGATCGCCCCCAGGACGAACATTCTTTTTCGGCCGAATAAGTCTCCAAGCCGACCTCCGGTGATTGTAAGAGCGGCCAGAACTAAAGAATAGGCGGAAATTACCCACTGCAAGCTCTGAATATCGGTGTGTAATTCAGTGATAATGGTTTTTAGAGAAACATTTAAAAGAGTTGAATCAATAATAATAATTGCCAACGCAAGACTCATTACCAAAAGACTGCCCCATTTTTTAATCGGATTGGTGTGAGTATAACTACTTGCTTCCATTAAGACGTTCCTTTCTCATTTTTTCTAAATTATCGCTAATAATCTGTTCTGTCCGAAGGTGATTTTCCAAATCCTCATTACTGATTCCTGAAAATAATTGATCGGCGAGGCGATACATATCTGATTTAGCGGCTTCGAAACGTTTTTGACCTTTTTCAGAAACCGTTAAAACAGTCGCCCGGTGATCTTTCTGGTCAGTTTGACGGTCTATTAAATCAGCGTGAGCCAAATTATCC
>DAHXOW010000069.1 GCA_027364665.1 bacterium
TTTATGGCGCCAGCAGCGTTTCTGGTGCTAATAATTGCCTCAAGAATGACAGTTGGTTCAGGACCAAATTTGACAAGATATATTCTCATCGCAGGATTGATGTTTTACGCCATAGAGATACCGTTTAAGATGGGTGGCGCCTGGATGAAACAATGGGGCGGATATGTTTCCAAATTCAAAAAAGCCGCTGGCAGCACCGCAATCACCGCAGCAGACAAATCGACAAAAGGTAGTCGGGAATTCGTTAGTAACAGAGTCAAAACGGCCTTTTGGAACTCCGGAATTGGGAGGTCGGTTAGTCAAATACAAAAATACAGCAGCATGGGTAAAGAAACTCGAGAAGTCGAGCTAGAGAATGCCCGCAACAGAGGTGGCCTAGAATATCTGGCAAGCAAAGAAGGCCAGACCCGGTCACAAAGACTCGCCGATCGCAAAATTCAATCGACTTTAATAGCAAGCGAATTAAAGGAACGAGAATCAGAGGCCGAAGGAAATGCCCGAAAAGCTAAAATAGACCTAAATGTTAATGTTAAACAGGCCCAAGGAGACATTAATGAGAAACAAAAAGAAATTAACGAACTCACAAACTCGATAAATAATCTTAATAAGCGAATTAATGACAAGTCCACAGACCCAAAGCTAAAGGGAGATTTGGAAAAAGAACTGAAAAACAAACAAGGCCAGTCCGCTGAAGCCGAATCTGAATTGAAAAAACTGCAAAAAAAATTAGAAAACTCCAAGCAAGAAGCGGCTAAGAATTCATATGAAGCAAAGGAAGCAGAAATCTCAATGATAGGCAGCGCCGAATCAACCAAAATAAAAAACAAGGCCCTGTTTGACCAGACAGACGAGGGTAAAAAACTAATTGACCAGTCATTGTACTATGCCGCTCAAAAAGCGACCGCTCAAAACGTCTCTCAAAAATCGTCTCAAGAGCGAGAGCGAGCTTTCTACAATAAGAATACCAAGGACGACAAAAACGCTGCCACCGCAGCGAACATAGGCATAGGGACAACCGAGTTCGAGAATACGGTAAATAAATTTATTGATTCGTCGGACCTGGCCGAATTGGCACAAACACAAGTTACCAAAACCAAAGAGACCGAGCGAGTAAAGAGAGCCCAAAATCGTTTGAGCGCACATAATTATTCGGTAGCACTCAAGCAAGCGACGAGAGCGTTTATAACAGCAGAGAGAGACGGTGCACAAGGACTCGCGCTCAAAATCCCGAGACAAAATCAAGAAAGAGCACGAAAAGAATATGAAACATATCTAGCCAAAATCAGGGCGGATTATAGCAATGATATGGATAAAGTTCCTGAGTATCTGAAAGAGATGTTTGAGGTTGGTGACAACAATTCAATCGGGGATATCCGTGAGATGCAAGGCAATCGTTTTACCAGCACGGCCGCAATAGTTGGTAAAAAGATCGGTGACAAAGTGGACGAATATAGAAAAACGCTGTCTATGTCTGATGTGGTTAGTGTCCTAGATGGTAATGGCGAATTTGATTACGAAAAGGTCATTAAGCCCGCACTGTCTGGCGATAAAAGCCAAATAGAGGCCGATGATCCTGTCGATACTAACGGAAAAGTCATGGAATATTTCGGTGTGTTGGCTCAGGGACTCTCAGGTAGCCGCACCAGCACGAATCGCCAAATCGCCGTGCAGGCTTTTGCTGACGATAAAAGAATGAATGATTTTCAAATGCAGGAATTAGCATTAAGCTTAAAAGCAAGCCCGATATTCAAGAACTTATCGAATGAGTTGCAGGACACAATCAACCACGTTATAAACATGGAAGGCGGAGCCATAACCTCATTGAGAGATCATATAAGTAAAAACCCCCCGGGAACAGACGGGGATGCGCTTGTCTATGGTATACAACAGGTATTTAAGGGTCGCCTCACTGACCATATATAATTGTTAAATGGAGTGGATACGAATATGAATACGGACAATGTTCTAGACACAAAAACAGATCTTACAGGACAATCGACCGCAGATTCAGCGCTTCGGTCTGCTTCAAGCGTCGTGGCAGAGTTTGCGCTAAAAAATGATTTGGTCGAGTTTAATTCGTCCTTGTCACGGACACAGGACGCTCTTCAACCTAAAATTTTGTCCGAAGCGACAACCCAGCTCATAAGCAGTTTATACGTATCATGTAAGGATTTAATTGATCAGTGGCCCCTACCACAGACGCCGGATTCAAGACTGTCCCAATTAAGCGCTTTTTTTTCATCCAGTCAAAACAGACAGGCTTATCCACAAGAGACTTCGGTTTTTGACAACTATGCAAAAGCGATTCAGCTGATAGAAACAACAAAAATAAAAATATTGTTACCCAAAAGTATTAATTCTCTTAAATCACTATACGAGGATCGCTATCTTAATTCTTTAACTTATCAAGAAGTAAAAAGCGACCTTTCTTTTGTAAAAAAAATGATAGACGACCTTCCGGAACTAAGCGACGATCCGGGGGTAAATACTTTTTATCAAAACCTGGCCAGTTTTTTGGGCATAAAACAAACAGGCGACTTAGAAATAGTTCTGTTGGTACCAAAGATTATTAAAAGACTATATTATTTCGAGCTTATCGACAATCTAATCTTAGACAGTCAACAAGGGCAAGGTGATGAATCTTTAGTACCCGCAACGTCCGCGCTATTTAACGAGAAAGCTGAGGAGATCTTGTTGTTCTTAGCTCTGTCTCATGACAAACTTTATCAAGACAGCTTAACAACGAACCAAATTGCGAGCAAGCCAACAGAACAAGCCTCACTTGATGTAGCATGATCTATAAGTTGTTGTAACTAGATCTTGTCTGCACATTGATTTAATATAAAAATATGCAATATAAAGTTCCTCAAAACATAGATAAACCGGACCAAATTTTGGGCACCCTAACACTTGTTCAATTTACCTATTTAGCTGTAGGAGGAGCGTTGATCGTTGTAATAAATCAGATCTCAAACGTTTTATTGAATAGGTTACTAATGATTATTGATGCGGCAGTCTTTTTATCCTTAGCGTTTCTTAAAATTCAAGACCAGCCATTAATCTCTTTTATGCTGTCCGTTTTTAAATATGCTAAGTCGCCAAAGACTCGTGCCTGGAACAAAATCAGCACAAAACCAATTATCAACCAGACAACAGAGCAAGAAAAAACAACAGCGACACCGCACAAAACACTTAATTATGACAAGCTGCTTGAGGCGACCGAAAAAATAGACACGCGCGGAAATCCGCAAACGATCGATCAAAAAACCGTTTTTAAAAATATCGATTCTAAAATCTTTAACGAAAAAAAACCTTAACGCTGCTCTTTTATTTTTAACTTTGATATACTGAGAAAAGGAGGGATAGGTGTCCGGAAATACCGACAGGCCAGAGAGCACTCAGGCCCATTTGCCTTTTGCCGGCGTTGAAAATGATTTAGTAATCATGAAAGACGGTAGCTACCGAGCCATCCTTAAAGTTGGCTCGGTTAATTTTATGCTTAAGTCTGAGCAAGAGCAAACCGCCTTAATCTACGCTTACCAAAATTTTCTAAACGCTCTTAATCATCCGATTCAGATTTTGATGCAATCAAGAAAGCTCGATCTGGAACCTTATCTTAAAAAATTGGAATCGACAATTGTCGATCAAAAAAACGAACTAATCAAACAGCAAACTGAGGATTACGTTGCTTACATCAGAGACCTAATTAATGTCGCAAATATCATGGATAAGAGTTTTTATGTTGTTGTTTCTTACGCTCCGGTTGTGTTAAATAACAGCGGGCTACTGTCAGGATTATTCAACAAAAAACCTGCCTATTTATCAATAAACCAAACAGATTTTGAAGCTCACCGTGATGAATTAATGCAACGTGCAGATGTAATAGCAGGAGAACTTGGATCGATGGGATTAAAATCAGAAATTTTGACCACCGAAGAAATAGTCAGGTTATTGTACGCGACTTATAATTTCGATACCTCAGCCGAAGAAAGGGTTGAGAACCCAGAAAACTTGTCTCAAAAAATTATTTCCGGCGAAAAACAAACGCCTGGGCCTGAGCCAAATAAAAACAAAACCAATTCGTCAGTACAAGGAAAATAAATGGCTTTTTCTTTAGACGCACTTAAAACAAAACAGCAGCAAAGACAGAAAGAAGAACTGGCCCAAAAAGTTTTCTCTGAAGGAATGACCAGTATTTTAGACATAATCGCCCCAGCGGTTTATGTCTTAAACAGCACCGAATTACAGATCGGTGAGCAGTTTGCAAAAACTCTTTTCATTTATACGTATCCAGGATTTCTTGAGACGAATTGGTTATCAAAAATCATTGATTACGATATTACTTTGGATGTTTCCATGTTTATCTATCCCCTCGAAACGGTCAACGTGATGTCCAATTTAAAAACCGAGCTCGGTCAGCTAGAGTCGACCGAAATGCTACAGCAAGAAAAAGGAGTGGTAAGAGATCCTGCAAACGAACAAGCGATCAACGATATTGAAAATTTAAGAGACGTTTTACAACGTGGAGACTCTCGCCTATTTCACTATTCACTTTATTTCACCATTTATGCCC
Source organism: bacterium (assembly GCA_027364665.1). GTDB lineage: Bacteria > Patescibacteriota > UBA1384 > CAJBMM01 > CAJBMM01 > DAHXOW01. The sequence goes on from DAHXOW010000069.1 coordinate 4,574, forward strand.
CGTCGAAGGAAGAACTGCAAACCATTACCAAGCAATTTGAGTCCGTTCTCGGCGGTATGATGATTTTAAGCAAACAGGCATTTTTGCGCATGGAAGATGGTTTTAGTTCCTGCCTGCCATTAGGACAAGACGACCTGATGGTTACTCGCAACCTGGACACACCATCTCTGTCTACCACGTTTCCATTCACCACCGCTACCCTGAGCCGCAGCAACGGCATTTTATATGGAGTCAATAGACACAACAACTCTTTAATCTTGTTTGATCGTTTTGATCTGGAAAACGCCAATTCGGTGGTCTTTGCAAAATCAGGTGCTGGCAAATCATACGCTATTAAACTAGAAGTGCTGCGTAGCCTGATGATTGGAACCGATATTATTATTATTGATCCAGAGAACGAATATAGACCGCTTTGTGACGCGGTCGGAGGTAGCTATCTTGAGGTAAGTTTAAATTCCAGTAAACGGATCAATCCATTTGATCTGCCTCATCCGGACGAAGGGCAAACCGGTGAAGATGTTCTTAGGTCAACTATTACTGATTTACACGGCCTTATTGCTCTAATGACCGGCGGGCTAACTCCCGAAGAAGATTCTATATTAGACAAGGCTCTTTACGAAACCTATGCCCTGAAAGATATTACGACAGATCCATCAACTCAACGCAACGAATCTCCGCTAATGTCCGATCTGGAATCTGTGTTATCCAACATGTCCGGAGCGGCCAGCCTAGTCAGAAGATTGACCAAATTCACCGAGGGAACGTATGCAGGGCTATTTAATCAGCCAACAAATTTTGATTTGGCTACCGGTTTTGTCGTCTTCTCTATTCGAGACCTAGAAGAGCAACTGAGACCAATTGCAATGTATGTAATTCTTAACTATATCTGGACTAAGATCAGAATGAATTTTCGCAAGAGGATCATGGTAATCGACGAGGCCTGGTGGATGATGCAATACGACGATTCGGCTAGATTCTTGTATAGCTTAGCCAAAAGAGCCAGAAAATACTACCTTGGACTTACAATTATAAGTCAGGATGTTGGAGACTTTTTGCGCAATCAATATGGAATTGCTGTGGTAAATAATTCATCGATGCAGATTCTGCTGAAACAGGCGCCTACCGCTATTGATCAGATTGCTAAAGTTTTTGGTTTAACCGAAGGGGAAAAAATTTTGCTCTTGGGATCGGATATTGGAGAAGGCCTGTTTTTTGCCGGGACTGATCACGTCGCGATTAAAATAATCGCCAGTTATAACGAGCACAAAATTATTACCACCAACCCTCAAGAAATTGTCGAGCAAAAACAAACGACTGAAGGCGCGTAATGGCCGAAACAAAGGCGCCCCAAAATAAAACAAAACCACTAGCAAAATCAGGGGCCGATGTTGCTACAGTAGCCGTTGGGGGCTTGCCCGTGGCCGGATCAATGATCATAACCAAGGCAAGCTCGTCGCCGGTAGGCAAAGGGTGTCTCGTTCTTTCTTTGGTTGCGTTAATTATTCTTCCAATACTTAGTTTCGCTGTTTTTTTTGGCGCTTTCGTTAGGATAGGTGGAACCTGGAGCGCCCCTACCGGTAACGGAACGACGGCCTCAGATGGCACAGGAGTTTATACCACCGGACCAAACTGTCAAGAAATAACCATAATTCGCACAACTGATTATTACGTTTCTTCCAAATACAGCAGCGCTCAGCAAGCAGCCGTTGAGGGCGGAACAAATGACATCACAGGCAAGCCATTGCAGACCCTGGATAAATATTTGACTGGAGACTACGCAGGAGGGAACAACTATGTCAGTTTGGCTGCAGATATAAAAGAATCGGGTAACGGACACGATACTGGAATTTATTCTTATGGCGAACCGGCATACATTCCGGCTATTGAAAACTCGTCCTTGGTTGGCGGAAAACAAATCAACTTCAGAATTGTTGATACAGGACAAGACTTCGGGTCTAATTCCAATAAAACAGACAGAGCCACACACCCTAATCAATACGTGGACATTGCTATTAGTAATGCGAGCTGGGAAGGGCTCGCTTCATTAAACCAAAGTAATGTCGCCATGTATTTCGGGACCGGGTGCACCCGGTCAACAATTAGTAATCAGCCAACCACCATGCAAGCCTTTAAAGAAAAAGTTAGAAGCACTTGTAACCAAGTGGCAGTGTACACTTTGGCTTATTATTTAGCCCAACAAAAAGGCGGAAACCCTTCAAGCATATCCTTTCCAAATTTTCCTCCTGGGACATGCGCGACTGACGGATTGCTCGCTCAAGAGCTAGAACAGGCCGGATTCAAAAGCAATAACTTTACAGTACATAGAGAAAGCGAGAATTTGCCAAACGGGGCTTCGGCGTATTGGGGGAAAATTATTCCGATGTTAAATAGCGGCACTCCGGTTGTTATGGAAACAAACCTATACAGCGATCAAGTAAATCAACACTGGGTTACTTTAGCCTCCGCCTCATCAGACGGACAAACTATCAGTTATGCCGACCCTGCTAAAGGAGCGATAGAAACCATGTCAATATCCAATAGTGCGTGGGGAAAAGGTGCGACACATTCTTATATCTATGTAACTTGGAACAATTGATAAGATCTGCGAAAATTAGAAAGGGCAAGTCAATAAATACAAAATGAGATCACACAAAGCTTTAATCATTGGTTTGCTAACTGTGTTAGTTATCGGGACGGGTGCCTTTTTCTTGTATTGGTTTGAATTGCGATCCCCAATAATAAATCTGATTATTAGCCCGGCTGGCGCCACCATTAAAATAGACGGGAAAACAGTTCCAACGCTTCCAGAAAAAAGCACCGTTGGACAACACACAATAACCATATCGGAGCAAGGATACGTTACTTATACCAGAACAATAAAATTGGTCAGAACAGAACAGTATAACCTAACAGTTTTGCTTAAACCAACCCCCAGCCCAATGACCGTTGGTGGAGTGTCGGCAGTTTCTGAGCTAACCTTTATCAACGGAAATTTGGTTATGTTGGGTAATAACGGTACGGCACTATATTCCGTTAACACCTCTGGAGATCAGTCAGCCTTTAACGCTTCATTGTTGACATCAAACACCTTATCTGGGGTTGAAAAGGTTGTCTGGCGCCCAGACGGCAAAGTGGCACTTATTAAAAAATCCGACGGAGTATATTTATATGATTTTAGCAGGACAAACCTGCTTAACCAGACAATGACGCTGTGGGGAACAGGCATCGGCGACATAACATGGTCTCCTGATAGCTTTCAGGCGGTCTATAGTTACTACAACAATAATGGCGAACAGTCATTAATTGCCTCAGACGTTCAGAACGACAACACTAAAATTATTGCCAATTTAGCCCAAGCGCATATAAATCATCCCATTCTTTCCTGGTCACCGGACGGGCAATATATTTCAATGATCGATCAAAGCCCGCAAAAAGACACTAATTATCTTTATAATATCAGCGTTTTCGATGATCAAATTACGCAGCTGACCCAGACAGGCAATGTTACCGGAGCAATTTGGAGTCCGAACAGCCAATGGCTTGCCTATACCACCCATAGCCAAACAAACGGACAAAACACTCTTTGGCTTGTGAATAATCAGAATCAAACCATTAAACCTTTAAACGTTGACGTTTCCTCTATTAAAGATGTTTGCTGGTCCCCTGACAGCAAAAGCCTGATCATTGCCGAACAAACTAATCAGGGTTATTCTTTGGTTAATGTTGGTTTAAATAATAATGTTTTGAATTATCAATATAGCGATAGCACTGGTTTTGCGCCAAGCGAGGCGGCTGTTTCTCCGGACGGAAAATATTTATTCTACGCACAAAACAACCGTCTCGAATCATTGAGTTTAATCACTAATAATTATTAGAGAATAACATCATGCCAGATCAAAAACCCAACTCGAATAATCCTAACTCACACGACGAAACAAACATTACTCGTGAGACAAACGCAGAAAACCTTGAGCGCGGTATTAATGTCGATACAACTAAACACTTGCCCGATGACGAACAGTCGGTAAAAATACACATCGATACAACGCTGCCCAAAGAAAAAAATGTCGCCGAACCCACAAAGCCAACGCATCTCACACCAGAACAGGCCAATTCTCCTGAGGAGAACGAGAAAGAAAAAAATTCTTTAGATCAAAGTAAAATAACTTCGGCGCTACCGAAGGAAAACCTGGGCAACACCGAAAACAGCAAACCGGACACTGGCAACAACCTTGAGAATCAAAAATTGCCCGAGGAAACAAACGAGGGAGAGAAAGAAGACAAGGAAAGCTCTGATAAAAAGCTTAAAGAAAAAAAAGAGCCTGCCGCCGCCGCTCCGAGTCCCGACTCGACCCCGGTTCCAGCAGCCGCTTCCAAGCCCTCACCGGCGGCTTCTCCCGCACCCAGGCCGGCTTCACCCGTGCCCCCGGGCAACTCGCCAGCCTCAGGCTCGAGAGCGCC
>DAHXOW010000076.1 GCA_027364665.1 bacterium
AAGCGCGTTAAAAGGAGTTGAAGAAAAAATTACCAAGCTCGGTTTTACGACAAAAATTCGGATTATGGCAATCGCGGATGATATTTACGAAGCCCAGTCCAAGGTTATGGGGGTGGTTGGTTCCTTTAAACAGTTCAATACGACTAATCTTAACGGTTTTTCCGCTTCCAAGTTGCTTGCCGATAGTCAAACTGCTTGGGAAAATTATGTTGCTCGTTATTTATCTTCACCGAGTTATGTTTTAAATATTGAACAATTGGCCAGTCTTTTTCATTTACCGAATATTGCAGTTGAGACGCCCAATATCGTTTGGTCTAAGTCGAAGAAAGGGGAGCCGCCGGCCGATCTGCCGATCGTTGGTGTAATTCCTGCCGACCAAATTACCAGAATGGGATGGACTAATTTCCGTAATCTACGTCAGGAATTCGGTATTCGTTTATCCGATCGCCGCAGACATATGTACGTGATAGGTAAGTCAGGTACGGGTAAAAGTACTTTGCTGGAGAATATGGCCATAGATGATATTGACGCCGGCAGGGGAGTGATCGTTGTCGATCCTCACGGAGAATTTTATGAACATGTGTTGGCCAATATTCCACGTTATCGGGTAGACGACGTTGTGTTGTTCGATCCGTCAGACCGTTATCATCCCGTAGGGTTTAATTTATTGGAAACGGTTGATGATGATCTGAAGGGTATAGTAGCTTCAGGTTTTGTCGGGATCTTTGAAAAAATGTTCAGTAATTCCTGGGGACCTCGCTTGGAACATATTTTACGTAATACGGTTTTAGCGTTACTAGACTACCCGGACTCAACCATGTTGGGCATTCCGAAAATGTTAACTGACAAAAAATTCCGTCAGGATGTGGTATCGAAAGTTAAGGACCCTGTTATCCGTGATTTCTGGGAGGGTGAATTCGCCAGTTGGGATAATAAATTTGCCAGTGAAGCAGTCGCGCCTATTTTGAATAAAGTCGGACAATTTTTAGCTACCCCGACGATTCGTAATATTGTAGCTCAGCCGCATTCGACTTTTGATATCAGACAATTGATGGATCAAGGCAAAATTCTGTTAATTAATCTTTCTCGCGGAAAGATAGGGGAGGACAATTCGGCGATGCTTGGTGCGATGATGATTACCAAGATTCAAATGGCGGCCATGAGTCGTGCGGACGTTATAGAAACCGAACGCACGGATAGCTATCTATATGTTGACGAATTTCAGAATTTTGCCACTAAAAGTTTTGCTACAATTTTATCTGAAGCAAGAAAATATCACCTTAACCTGGTTATGGCCAATCAATATATTGCTCAGATGCCAGAAGAAGTAGAAGACGCGGTTTTCGGAAACGTCGGAACGATAATAACGTTTCGAGTCGGGGCAGCGGATGCCAGCGAATTGGTGAAAGAATTTACCCCGGTTTTTACCGAAACTGATTTGGTGAATCAGGACATTCACAAAATATTTGTTAAATTATCCATTAACGGATTAACCGGTAACGCTTTTTCCGCAGACACCTTACCGCCAATTACCGCCGACATTAGTTATAATCAGGAAATTATTCAAAATTCCCGTGAAAAATACAGTCAGAATAGGGAAGAGGTTGAAAAAATGATTGGCAAACCTGACGCAAATCTTAACCCGGCCTCCGCTGTCACCAACCAGGGTGAGGGGATAGTCTTACCCCCGATGAAGATTAATTCCGATTATATTATTGGTGACCGTCATTACCGGGAATTGTCCGCTAAGGGGGGAGTGCGCTGGTGGGAAGGTCAACCTTTGGATGATTTGTTAGCCAGTGAAGAAGAGAAGAGGAAAAAATTTATTTCTAAGAAAATCGAATTGTTGAAACAGAAAAATATTTTGGAAGAGGGGAATGATTCGGGGGAGAGGCTGCAAATTAGTAATTCTCTTAAAAATCTGCCAGAGATCGAGTCGGGCATTGAAGCCCACCCCGCTTTGCCCAATTCCTCTTTTGACAGTAAATTTGTTGAATTGGAGCCTAGACCGGTTCGAAATCAGCTTGATGAAGGAACCGTTAATAACGTCGCATAAGATACATTGTGCGACATTAATTTATTCACGTTAGTTTGGTCACAGACTTGTATTACCTGTTAATATAGTCAGATATTTATTTACTTACCTGGCCTTAGGCCTACTCTTCCCTGTCCTAAAGCCCTAGGAGGCCCTTTTTATTTATTGGACGATAATTTATACATCTAAAGATAGTTTTGCTTAACGTTATGGATTAGTAGATAACAAATTTAGTTTAAAACGATCTTAAACTGAATTTTTGGTTAATTTTATCCTAATTTATAAATCATTGATTAAAATGTTTCATTACCAACTTATTATTTGTTGACACGGCCTTGGTCGTATCTTCGCGACATGAAATTAGAAAATAAGTAAATAACTTATCTAAGGCTCTCCCCCGATACCGGTCTCCCCTACCAAATTTTAATTTATTTTGAAAAATTGCAAATTTGTAATTAATTTATTACAAATATGTCATTATTTGTAATTAAACGATAATACAAAGAAAAGATAAAGCGCGCTTAATTTTCTAAACGCGCTTCATGGTGTCAAAGGCTCAAATGATTTTTTTCCATGGCATAGCCTATCGCTATAGCCAGTATAATCAAAACAAATGTTGCGATAATCATTGCTTTATCCCCCTTGTCAGTTATCTAACTTTTTTTAAACGACTATGCTTTTCCCATAAAACTAGAATTGGTGTGGCATTGAAAATTGAAGAATAAGTACCGACGGTAATACCCAAAAGCAGCGCTAAAACAAAACCCTTGGTACTCTCCCCTCCCAGAAGAAACAAAGTTAAAAGAACTAACAAGACAGTTAACGAAGTGTTTAACGATCTGGCCAGTGTCTGAACAACGCTGACATTAGCTGTTTCCTCAAAGTCCCCGCCCGGGTTGAGCCTCAGGTTTTCTCTGATCCGGTCAAAAACCACGATCGTATCATGGACCGAGAATCCCATGACGGTTAAAAGAGCGGTGACAAAAAGACTGTCTACCTGCACATAGCTTAAGAATTTACCCAAGATGGCAAACATTCCAACAACGAATAACAAATCATGGCCCAAAGCGGCAATGGCACTGAATCCGAATCGCCAAGAACTGGCCGGTTTTGGCACTTTTCGGAAAGCCCAGGCGATATACAGAATAATAGCGATTGATGCGGCAATGACGCTCTCGATTGCTTTTGTCGTCTGATCGCTGCTTACGCTAGGTCCGACCTCGGTGTAACTAGTCTCGGTAGATCCTCCGTAAGCCTTGGTTAGAATATTTTTAATCTGGTCATGTTGACTTTGGTTTATCGTATCGGTATGAACGATATATTCTTTGTTACCGGAGAGCTGAATTGTCTCATCTTTTAGGCCAAGCGGTTTTAGCAGGTTTTCTACACCGTTGACGGTTACTGGTTTGTTTGTAACATAAGTAATTTCCGCGCCGCCTTTGAAATCGATTCCAACTTTAATGCCACTCGTAAAAAGCACAATGATTCCGGGGATAATTAAAATCGCCGAAAGGCTAAACCACAGCCATTTTTTTTGTACGATTTGAGGAATTTTATCAGGCATGAATTACCTTTCTAAACGGAGAAAGCGCTGTTGCTTTAAGCAAGACTTGGGTAATGGTAATGGCGGTAAACATGCTGACCAAAACACCGATTGCCAGAGTTAAAGCAAAACCACGCGTCGATCCGGATGTGCCCACATAAAGAATGAATGCGGTAATTAAAGTCGAAAAATTACTATCCCGAATGCTTGACCAGGCTCGTTTGAAACCATTGTCAATGGCTTGAGTTAACGACTTCCCTGCCCTGATTTCTTCTTTAGTGCGTTCAAAAATTAGAATATTTGCATCGACTGCCATACCTATGGATAGGATGAATCCGGCAATACCGGCTAAACTGACTGTTACGGGAATCAATTTATATAAAGAGATGTTGATTAGGGTATAAATAAGTAGGGCAACCGTTGCCAGAAGCCCGGAGAATCGATAATAAATGATCATAAACAAGGCGATTAATAATAAGCCGATGAATCCGGCAACCAGACTGGCTTTGAGAGAGTCGGCTCCCAGAGTTGGTCCGACGGTTTGTTCGGCAATAATTTTTATTGGTACCGGCAGAGCTCCCTCGTTTAACTTTTGAGCCAGGTCTTTGGCCGATTGGACTGTAAAATTACCGCTGATCACTGCCTGTCCGTTAGTGATTGCTTGATTAACAACCGGGTAAGAAATTAAATTATTGTCCAAATAAATGGCGATGTGTTTTTGCGGAGAAGCATTGGCGGCGGCGGTAGTTGCCGCGGCGAATTTGGCTTTTCCAGCACTTTTAAAAGTCAATGAAACCTCAGGTTCGCCCAATGCGCTTGATCCGCTTGAACCGGCAGACGGTGTGCCGTAAGTAACGGTGGCGCTTTGAACATCAGCGCCGGTGACAACCGTGTTACCGCTTTCATCGATAAATTTTAGATTTGGAAACTGACCGATTTGTTTAATGGCCTGATCAACATTCGCGACCCCGGGCAATTCGACTAGCAGGGTCGTTATCTTGCCGATCTGTCCGGTTTGAATTACTGGTTCGGTAACACCTAAGGAATTGACTCGATCATTTACCAAAGCCTGTAACGAGGACAGAGCACTACCTATTTGGTTGGCCGGTATTTTGGATAAGTCTGTTTGATAAGTAAGCTCTACCCCGCCCTTTAAATCGAGACCTTGATGAACAAACAAACGTTTGTGCCATGACCCAATATTAATATCCGGACCGGACGGCCAGGTTACTAATGCGGCCAGTGCCGCAACTACTACGATTAAAACTAATCTAATGACCAGCTGTCGATTAAACATTATTCGAGATTTTACCTATTTTAACCGGTTTGGTCAATGAATCGAAAATATTCGACCGAATAATTTTATCGACTTCGAGGACCGTTTTCTCTAAATCCCCATCGTGATTATTGATTTGATATTGAAACTGATTTTTTAAAGATCTCTCGTGTATAGCCTGTTCCAAGCGCCGATTGATAAGAGAATGTTCGATAGATCTGTCGGTTGCGAGTAAACGATTCTTTAGTTCCAAATCGTTTGCGTCGATAAAAATAGTTACTGCCTGGGCGGGAAAATACTCGGCTAATTTAAGAGCCCCTATCGGCATTTTTTTACATATGACATTGTGGCTGTTTAATTTATCCAATAATTGCTTTTTGTGAGTGCCATAATAATGATGATTGGATTCCATAACTTCATATTCCAGCATTTGTTTTTTGGCTATTTCTCGTTCGAATTCCTCCCTAGTTAAGAAGTAATAATCTTTCTCTTCTCTCTCCCCCACTCTTTTATTCCTGGTGGTGTGACTGACTAATTTGACTAAATTTAATTCCTTGTTTAGCAATACACGGTCAATAATACTGTCTTTACCGCTGCCTCCCGGACCGGAGATGATAAACAAATGGTACATAACCGGATATTAGCAAATTTGACGACAAGTAGCTATTTTAAACAATAAGATAAGCATCTTAAAAATCTTGTCTTTTCTCGGTGCCCGATCTTAAGAATGAATTTAGCTTATTTTCTTGCTAAATTTTTC
>DAHXOW010000066.1 GCA_027364665.1 bacterium
ACCGCCTCGGCACAATATCAAAAATCAGCGGCGGTAGTTGGCCAGGTAATGAAGGATTTCCATCCACATGGTGATGCGGCAATTTATGACACCGTGGTTAGAATGGCTCAGGATTTTTCGATGCGCTACACCCTTGTTGACGGTCAGGGAAACTTTGGGTCAATTGACGGCGATTCCGCGGCGGCAATGCGCTATACCGAATGCCGAATGGATAAAATCTCGGCGGAAATGTTACAGGACATTGACAAGAATACTGTCGAATGGACTGACAATTATGATGGACGCTTAAAAGAGCCGCTTATTTTGCCAGCAAAAATACCACAATTGCTTTTGAATGGCTCGATAGGCATTGCTGTAGGAATGGCGACGGCGATCCCACCGCACAATTTAGGCGAATTATGTGATGGTTTGGTTTACCAAATAGATCATCCTGATTTAACTGTTGATGATTTGCTGTGTTATGTCAAAGGACCTGATTTTCCGACCGCCGGTATTATTTATGATATTGAGGAAATTAGAGCGGCATATGCTACGGGTAAAGGAAAAATCGTTATGCGGGCAAAAGCCGAGATTGAAAACGATAAAAAGGGAAACAGAATCATTGTTAGCGAAATTCCTTATCAAGTTAATAAGGCTGTTCTAATAAGCAGAATCGCTGATTTGGTTAAAGAAAAAAAATTAGATGGCATATCCGACCTGCGCGACGAATCAGATCGTGATGGTATCAGGGTCGTAATCGAGCTAAAAAACAACGCTTATCCGAACAAGGTTTTAAATCAGTTGTACGAACACACTGCCATGCAAACGGCGTTTCATGTAAATATGTTAGCCCTGACTCCTGACTTAGAGCCACGTATTCTAACTTTAAAAGAAATTTTCGCTTATTTTATACAACACAGAATAGAAGTTGTTACTCGTCGTCTGCAGTTTGATTTAAATAAAGCGAAAGACAGAGCGCATATCCTTGAAGGACTAAAAATCGCCCTGGATCATTTAGATGAAGTTATCGAGACGATTCGAAAATCCAAGGATCGCGAAGAGGCTAAAACACAACTAATCGAACGCTTCACTTTAAGCGAACGGCAGGCAGACGCAATTCTGGATATGCGCCTAGCTCAACTAGCCGCTCTTGAACGACAAAGAATTGAAGACGAATATCGTGATATTCTGGCTTTGATTGCCAAAATCGAAGACATTCTGGCTCATCAAGAAAAAATACTGGCAATAATAAAAGACGAATTAAAAGAGATTAAGCATAGGTATTCTGATGAAAGACGAACTCAAATTGTACCACAAGGAATCGGCAAGTTTTCTGCAGAAGATCTGATCCCTGAAGAAACGACCGTTATTTCTTTAACAAAAGATAATTATATTAAACGAGTACCGTCATCAACCTATCGTAACCAAATCAGGGGCGGTAAGGGAGTAATCGGTATGACTACCAAGGAAGAGGATCAGGTTGAGCATCTTGTAACCGCTTCGACTCATGACGATATTCTTTTCTTTACTAATCGTGGAAGAGTTTTTCAAACTAAGGTTTATGAAATTCCCCAATCTTCCAGACAAGCCAAAGGTCAGGCCCTGATTAATATTATTCAAATTGCTCAAGATGAATTAGTAACAGGTTTAATTACCCTAAGCAAAGATCACCGCAATCAATTTAAATACTTTGTCTTTGCAACAATTGCCGGACAGATCAAAAAAACAGCCGTCGATCAATTTGTTAATGTCCGCAAAACGGGATTGATTGCTATTAATTTGAATAAAGGTGATGAGTTACGTTGGGTTAAAACATCTATGGGCAACGATAAAATTATTGAGGTAACGGCCCAGGGTCAGGCAATCTATTTTGATGAAACGGACGTTAGACCGATGGGTAGATCAGCTGGGGGAGTCAGAGCAATCAGATTACGAAGCGATGACAAGGTTATCTCTATGGATGTAGTTGAAGAACAGCAGTCTCAAACGGATCTCTTGATCGTTCTGGAAAACGGCTTTGGTAAAAGAACGGTTGTCAATAATTTTACCCTGCAGCAGCGTGGCGGAATCGGTATGAAAGCGGCTCATTGTTCAAAAAAAACCGGCTCGGTAATTAGTGCATATACCGTTGTTGGTAGTAATTTTGACGCCTTAATCATGAGCAAACAGGGCCAGGTGTTAAGATTGGCGTTATCCAGCGTAAAAAGATTGGGCCGAGATACCCAGGGAGTGACTCTGATCCGAATGGCTCCCGGTGATAAGGTTGCCTCGGTGACTTTGTTGATCCCGGAGAACGATGAGCAAAATAATGACAAAAAGACCGTTGAGATCCCGAGTTCCAAGGCTAAAGATCATGAAAATCCGAAAGCCTTAAAAGTAGAGAAACAGGCTAATTCTGTCAAAGATGGCCGTCTTGAGCAAAAAAAATCTTACACAGTTCATAACTATAAAAAAGGATCGTCATGATTCAAATTCCGGCAATAATCTCAGTTAAGGACCTGGCCGATAAATTGAATCTACCAGTTACCAAGGTAATCGGATTGTTAATGAAAAACGGCATCAATGCCACAATTAATGAAAGCTTAGATTTTGAAACAGCGGCAATTATTGCAGAGGAATTCGGCCAAGAAGCCGAAAAAATCATTACTAAAAGTCAATTACAGATCACCGATTCTGGCGCGACTCAACAAACAAGACCTCCAATAGTTACAATAATGGGTCATGTCGATCATGGGAAAACCACCCTTTTAGACGCAATAAGACAAACGGATGTCGCAAGCGGTGAGTCAGGTGGTATTACTCAACATATCGGTGCCTATCAGATTGAACATAAAAACAGACTCATTACCTTTTTGGATACGCCGGGTCATTCAGCTTTTAGCGCTTTAAGACAACACGGGGCAAACATTACCGATATCGTTGTTTTGGTTATTGCCGCAAATGAAGGCATCAAGGCTCAAACAGTTGAAGCCATTGATCATGCTCGTCAAGCCGGGGCATCAATTATTGTAGCAATCACCAAAATTGATTTGCCAGATGCTAATCTTGACCGAATTAAACAGCAGTTGGCAGAACTAGATTTGGTTCCGGAAGAATGGGGTGGAAAAACGATTATTGCCCCAGTCTCCGCAAAACAAAAAACTGGTTTGAATGAGTTACTGGAAATGATTCTTTTGGTTGCTGATTTAAAAGATCTTAAAGCATTTCGTCAAACCAAAGCAGCTGGAGTGGTTATCGAAGCTAAAATAGAATCGGGTCTTGGCTCTGTTGCTACTGTACTAATTCAAAATGGCGAATTAAAAATTGGCGATATCATCGTTGCCGGAACCGCAAGCGGTAAAATCAGAACGATCACAAACTTCAAAAACCAGAAAATAGAACAGGCAAACCCAAGTGATCCGGTGAGAATAGCTGGTTTAAAGACAACCCCGAATTTTGGTGATCCTTTTTTGGTTGTCGAAAATGATAAAGAAGCAAAAAATCAGGCTGAAAAATTCAGACACGAACAAATAGAAACAAAAGTTTATTCATTGAGTCAATCAGGGCTGAGTGAAGGGGTTAATGAGATCGCAATCGAACAAAAGCAATTAAACCTTGTGATTAAAACGGACGTTAAGGGGTCTTCTGAGGCAATTCAGCATGTCTTATCTGACTTAGGCAATCAGGAGGTATCGGTTAAAATTACCCTTTTGGAAGTCGGTCCGGTAACAGATTCGGATCTGGCAATGGCAAAAGCAACCAATTCAACAATTGTTGCTTTCCGTGTCCCTGTTAATCCGGCCTTACGCAGCGAAGCCGGCAAACAAAAAGTTGTCATTTCACGTTATGACGTCATTTATGATCTCGTTTCAGATGCCAGAGAGGCTTTGAGCAAATTACTGCCCCCAGAAGAAGTTGAGATTCCTTTAAGTCGTTCCAAAGTATTGGCAGTCTACAAAGGCGATAAAAGAGGGAAGGTTATAGGAGTGCAAATCGATGACGGACTGCTAAGCAAAGGCAATCTCTACCGGTTGCGCCGCGGCGAAAAAGAAATCGCTGCAGGCAGTATCTTGAATTTGCGTCGTGAAAAATTAGAAATAGAGTCCGCTAAAGCAGGCCAACAGATAGGCGTCTTATTGATTAACGACGCAAATCCAATGGTCGATGATGTTCTTGAGACCTATAAAATCGAACTTCGGAAACGTAGTTTGTCTTGACAGGTGTAAGCCAATCAAGATAAAATGTTTACTGTTCATCTTTAATTATGCAAATTACAGAAAAAATCGGGTGGTCAGATTCGAAGAGAGTCCTTAGTCACCGGCTGATGACTGGTTTTAGCAGTCTTGTTTGTCGCCTGAAGAGTCTGGCAAATTTTCAAGAATTCTCATTCGAATCGATCAGAAAACAGCTTTCAATTTCACTCCTTGCTGCGGCCTTCGTCGGTAGTAATTTTATAATCTCAAATCAGCAATCAAATCTGCCCTTATCGCAGATTTTTTTGCCTGATCCTTCAACAATTTCCAGTATAGTCAAGGCTGTTACAAAATATACTCCTCAATTACCAAGTAATCCGAATGAAATTGTCAACGCTCTAACCGGCCAGGACACAGCCCGGGCAGCTAACAATTATGTTGAACAAGTGGCCATTTTAGCCATGGCTAAGAGCAATCCGTATAACGGCTATGCGATTAAATATACAGTCGTAGCCGGCGATACCTGGTCTGGCATTGCCCAGAAATTTAATTTACGAACCAGTTCGGTTCTGGCAGCCAATAATTACGATGCCAGCAAACTAAAAAATAATCCTTGGCTACAAATCGGGCAACAAATTACCATTCCATCTGAGAACATTGACGGGGGACCACAAAATTGGGTTCAAATTTATAACGACATCCTCGCCTCATCTCAAAGCCAAACCAGCACTAATTCATATTCTTCACAAACATACAACAGCGGTTCATCGTACATTACTTCAAGCGGACTTGACCTAACTCCTTATGGAGGTTACCCGGGTGGCTGGTGCACGGCCGGAGTTGCTAAGTTCCGTCCGGATGTCGGAAGAAATTGGGGAAATGCCGGTAACTGGTATTACGCCGCTGCTAGTGAAGGACGGGCAGTCGGACAAACACCACGACCTGGGGCAATTATCGTAACAAGAGAAAGCGGATGGGGACACGTCGCATATGTTCAATCTGTTTCTGGTGATATTGTGAATCTGATTGAAATGAATTATGTCGCCTTTGGAGTTTTTGATCATCGCTCGGTCAATTATCACGATATTCCAACCATAGGATTCATATATTAAATGATCATCGACGAGTCAAAGATTAATTTAATTGCCGGAAACGGCGGTGACGGCGCGGTTTCCTTTCGCAGAGAGCGATTTGTCTCAAAGGGCGGACCAGATGGCGGTGATGGCGGCAATGGTGGAAATATTTGGTTTGAGGTCAGAGAAAATTTAGATACGCTGTCACAATTTCGTAACAAACAATTATTTATAGCCGAAAATGGCCAAAATGGACGGCCAAAAAAAATGCATGGAAAAAACGGTGAGGATATTATAATCTCAGTGCCTCCAGGCACTTTAGTTACAATTAACGGTTCTACTCACGACCTGACAAAGATTGGTGAACGTTTTTTGGCCGCGGCCGGTGGTAGAGGCGGTTGGGGTAATTGGCATTTTGCAACTTCGATCAAACAGACTCCTGATTGGTCAAAATCCGGTTTACCAGGTAACAGGACAGAGGCTAAATTAGAATTAAATTTAATTGCAGACGTTGGTTTGGTCGGATTACCAAATGCCGGAAAGTCAACACTGCTATCAGTTTTATCATCGGCCAAACCCGTCATTGCCGATTATCCGTTCACCACTTTAGATCCCCAGTTAGGAGTATTTTATGACAATGATAACAAATTAGTCATTGCAGATGTCCCCGGGCTTATCAGTGGAGCCAGATTTGGCAAGGGTTTAGGGACCTCTTTTTTAAAGCATTTAAAAAGAACCGCCGTTTTACTTTACTTGATAGACGCATCTTCAGACATCTCCGAACAGATTCGTGTATTAGACGATGAGACAAAACAGCTCAACAAACCGTCATTGCTGGTCTTTAATAAAATAGACCTTATTGATAAACATAATTTGAGCAAACTACAAAAAAAATATCCAAAGGCTATTTTTATTTCAGCTTTAACCGGAGAGAATTTGAACAATCTTAAAACATTCTTGACAGATCAATTAAAGACTGATAGGATACAGTAAATTGAGAGAGATCTGGAGCTGCATTTGAATTTGGGTAGCCTT
Source organism: bacterium (assembly GCA_027364665.1). GTDB lineage: Bacteria > Patescibacteriota > UBA1384 > CAJBMM01 > CAJBMM01 > DAHXOW01. Next base: position 6,260 of record DAHXOW010000066.1, read on the forward strand.
TAGTAGCGGCATATTGAACCGACTAATGTCGGTTATTTGTGTTTTGCCAGGTCATCAATAAACAAGGAGAAGCCGATGAAGCCAGACAAATCAAACGGTCAAAGTAAAAGGGTATATCTTTCAGGTAATCCGAACCCGGCACCTCTGCCTAATCTGATTGAAATCCAGACAAATTCTTACAACTGGTTTTTCAATGAGGGATTACAGGATCTGCTGGAGGAAATAAGCCCTATTGATGATTTTACTGGCAAGTCACTTTCATTAACATTTGGTAAACCTTATATTGAAAATTCTCGTATGACTGAGGAATCGGCCAGAACTCGTAACCTAACCTATAAAGCACCGGTTAGAGTTAGGGCGTCTTTACTTAATAAGGCGACCGGTGAAATAAAAGAAAGTGATGTTTTCTTAGGTGATTTTCCGCTCATGACCAAAAGGGGAACATTTATCATCAACGGAGTTGAAAGAGTTGTGGTCACACAAATTGTCCGTTCGTATGGGGTACTTTTTACTACCGATGAAATTCCTGGAAGAAACCTATTTGGAGCCAAGATTATTCCAAATCGTGGCGCCTGGCTGGAAATTGAAACCAGTAATAAAGATGTGATCAGTGTTAAGATCGATCGTAAACGAAGAATAGCCGTAACGACGTTCTTAAAAGCTTTTGGGTATGACACTGACCAGTCAATCAGAGAATTGTTTTCGGATGTAGACAACAATCCTGATCACCGCTACATCGATTCGACTTTAGAAAGGGACACGGCCAAAACGGCTGATCAGGCAGTGGTTGAAGTGTATAAGAAAATTCGTCCTGGTGACCTGGCAAATCCTGAAGCAGCGAGATCATTTTTAAGTCTGCTGTTCTTCAATCTTAAGCGATATGATTTGGGCAGAGTCGGACGATATAAAATGAACTCCAGACTTAACGTTAACGTTCCGAACAAGCCGGAAAATCGTATTCTTCGAATGGACGATTTTGTTATGATCCTGAAAGAGATTATTCGTTTAAATAATAATCCAAAGGCTAGAAAAGACGATATTGATCATTTGGCGAATCGTCGTGTTCGAGCGGTCGGCGAATTAGTTCAAGCTAAAATCAGAGTCGGACTTTTGCGTTTAGAAAGAATTGCCAAAGACAGGATGAGTGTTTGTGATCTCGCGACCGTGACTCCGGCACAATTAGTCAATGCGCGCCCAATTATGGCGGTGTTGCAAGAATTTTTTGCATCGTCTCAGTTGTCTCAATTTATGAACCAGACAAACCCGTTAGCCGAATTGGAAAACAAACGGACGTTATCGGCCACTGGTCCGGGCGGTTTATCCAGGGAAAGGGCCGGATTTGAGGTCAGAGACGTTCATCCGACTCATTATGGTCGTATTTGTCCAATTGAAACTCCTGAGGGACCAAACATCGGCCTGGTCGGTTATTTGGCTTCTTACGCTAAAGTCAATGAATACGGTTTCATAGAATCACCGTACCGAAAAATTGAACAAGCTACAGACGGACGGTCAAAATTAGGCAAAGAAATTGTTTATCTAGACGCGGCAGAAGAAGAACGGCACATTGTCGCACCTGCATCTGCTAGGGTAGATAAAGATGGATATTTAGTCGACAAAAGAATTCTTGTTCGTAAATATGGCGAACCTGCGGTAGAAAACAGAGAGCATGTCGAGTATATTGACGTTTCACCTAAACAAATTCTGGCAATCGCTTCAGCGTTGATCCCGTTTATTGAGCACGACGAAGCTGCCCGCGCATTAATGGGAGCCAATATGCAACGTCAGGCTGTTCCGGTCGTTCGCCCCCAATCTCCGGTAATCGGGACTGGCATGGAATCACAGGCCGCTTATGACTCAGGACAAATTATTGTCAGTGAGATTGATGGAATAGTTACTGATGTGAACGGAGAATCTATTACTATTCAAAGTCCAGAAAAAGAGGTAGTAAATTATCGCTTACAAAAATTTGTCCGTTCTAATCAAGCAACTTGTATCAATCAACGGCCGTTAGTTTCTATTGGAGATCAGGTCAAAAATAATCAAATAATTGCCGACAGTTCAGCAACCGAAAATGGCGAACTAGCGCTCGGACAAAATGTTTTAGTCGCTTTTATGAGTTGGAGAGGGGCCAATTTTGAAGACGCAATTATTATTTCTGAACGCCTGGTACATGATGACCGGTTCACCTCAATTCATATTGAAAAATACCCGATAGAAGTCAGGGATACCAAACTCGGTCCAGAAGTAATTACCAGGGATATACCAAATGTCGGCGAAGAAGCGTTGTCTAACTTAGACGAACAAGGAATTATCCGCCTGGGAGCGGAAATTGAAGCGGGTGACATTTTGGTTGGAAAAATTACACCGAAAGGCGAAACGGAATTATCGGCTGAAGAGAAATTATTAAGAGCGATTTTCGGCGAAAAAGCTAAAGATGTCCGTGACGCATCATTAAGATTGCCTCACGGTGAGCGCGGAAAAGTCGTCGAAATAAAAATATTTAGCAAAGAGCAAGGCGACGAACTCCCAACCGGGGTTTACCAAATAATAGAAGTGTCAGTTGCTCAATTAAAAAAGATTGCTATCGGTGATAAATTAGCCGGCCGGCACGGCAACAAGGGAGTTATTTCCACAATTTTGCCGGTAGAAGACATGCCGTATTTACCCGATGGAACACCAGTCGATATAATTCTGAATTCACTAGGCGTTATGTCTCGAATGAATTTAGGTCAGATTCTGGAAACGCATTTAGGCTGGGCAGCTAACACAATGGGGATAAAGGTCGCTAGCCCTGTCTTTGAAGGAATGCATTGGGAGGAAATCAGCGAACAACTAAAAAAAGCTGGTTTACCAGATGACGGCAAAATTCAACTGTATGATGGGAGAACTGGAGAGCCGTTTGATAACAAAATAACGGTCGGGGTTAACTA
>DAHXOW010000040.1 GCA_027364665.1 bacterium
TAACTCGAATAGTATCATGGATCACGCCAGTCGCACACGCGCAGGTCTACGGGGGGTTTGATTGTGGCACAACTAGCAACGCCCAGCTGTCTACTACCAGCATTAATCCACTTTGCCCGTTGACAACCAACCTAACTCTTGGCCAATTGATTGATCGTATATTAACGCTTTTCTTTTGGGTGGCGGGAGTAGCGGCAGTTTTTTATCTGTTATTTGGCGGAATAATGTATATTACTGCCGGTGGGGACACAACAAAGGCCGGTAATGCAAGAACTGCTATTGTTAATGCTGTAATTGGTATAATCATTATCTTGCTGGCCTTGGTTATTGAAAAATCGGTTGCGAACATTTTTATTACCTCGTGACGTCCGAATTTATTGTTGCTTAATTAATAAGCGCGAGCCTATTTGCTCGCGTTTATTGTCAGAATCTACCAAACAATGTTTTATTTGAAAGGTGTCTGTCGTGTATGGTCGTAATAACTCCGCAAGAAACGGATTCGAACCATTCTTTTATAAAAGCCAATATAATTGTGCAAGACAAGTCTTATGAATCCAGGCTTATCGATGAAATAATATTTTTGAAAATCGGGCCATATTTATTTTGAGACGATGATCCAGAAACAGAAAAAATAAAAAGATAATGATATTTAGCGGCTGAAATTACAAATGATCCCTCATAACAAGGATGAGTTCCGTTGTCTTCAGAACAGCTGTCAGACGAGTATTGTCTTAGCTGGCCCCTTTTACCGTCTCCTGTTGTAAAATCGCTTGACGGCGCGCTAGTGCTGAAACTCTGCCAGTTTATTGAGGAGCTAGCCGGACTAGTTACCAAGACAAATAAGGACTGATCGTTCACTGACAAGGGTCCGTTTGGGTAGCAGGTTGTTGATAAAATGACTTGTGATGGGTCAGAGCCAGAGCTAAATAGAAAACAAGAGCTTTTTTCTGGGGCGTTTTTGCCAACCTGAATTTGATCAAGAATTTCGCTTACTGAGGTTAGATTTGTCGGTACAAGCATTGATAGGCCCGTATTGCTGTTCGTAAATGCGATGTCGCCACTCATTGGTGCTATTGATTGGCTCTGCGCTGATGGGGTTAGGCTAACTATATGTTCAAGAAAACTTAACTGTAAATTAAGATTATCCACTTTTCTTTGTAAAAGCTGCTGGCCACCAAGCCATTCGGTTCGTAAAAAAAAGTAGGCGGTTCCCCCTCCAATAACAATCAAAGAGGCCAAACTAACTAAAAAATAAATCTGCCAGGAGCTTGTACCTTTAAATCTTTTTTTCACACCGTTTCTTTCTGTGCATATGTAATAGTATCAGGCAACAAAATATCTGAATAGATTTAGGGCGTTGCTAAAGTTCTTTGGTATAAAAATCAGAAAAACCAACTGATGATTGTTAATCCTCGGTAACTCTCAAAACTTCGTTCAGGGTTGTTAATCCCTGTTCAATTTTGAGCAGGCCGTCAATAAACATTGGTTGATATCCGTCCTGGATTGCCTGCTGCTCAACCGAGGATAAGGAAGATTTGTGTAGGACTAATTCCTCAATG
>DAHXOW010000041.1 GCA_027364665.1 bacterium
TAATGTTTATTTCATTGACCAACGGCAGGTAAAATAAAATGCTCGCATATCTCCATAATTCCGAGTTAGATAGTTTATTTGGCAGACGTATCAAATGGCGGCTTACTTCCTCATTATCGAACGAAACAGTGCGTTCCAGACAGTAATGTGACTTCGATTCTTCTTGCCAAGCGCTAATCGCAACGATAGCCGGATCGACAATTGTATAATCATCTTCAGCCTCATTGACAATTACGTAGGCGTTTTTTCTTATGCCGTACAGAATTGCCCCTAAGTCAGGGGGCAGATTGATTACCTTATCCATTGGTTAACTCCTAATTTGTTAAAGTCGCTGTGTTTAAAGAATTAATAGCACATCTGGCAATAAGTTTCTAGAGGATTAAGAAGCTATTTTTTTAGCAATGATATACAGGTTATTTGTAATTGGCTTTCTCCCGTAACGTTTTTCATTGATAGAGATAATTTTAAATTGCTCGGAAACTAAACGGTGAAGTTCTTGAAGGCTAAACACATGAACAAAACGCTTGATGGCCGAATCGAATGGGATTATATAATCACCTGGTGGTTTATCGTATGGGTGCCAAACAGTTACCAGAATGTATCCGTTTGGTTTAACAAAATCGAAAATTCTTCTGATGAATTTTTTTTGTTCCGCTCTTCCTTTAAGGTGGTGCATAACAGCTAGACAAAGAACAAGATCAAAATCATCGTCGATCAAATTTTTTTGGTAAATATTATCAATTGCCATAAAATTCCGACCTGGAAAACGTTTTTTAGCTAATTCGATTAATCTGTCCGAAATATCTATGCCTAGATAGTTTGCCTCGGATGGAAATATTTGACTGGTCCTGCCGTTGCCGCAACCAAGATCAAGCGTTTTGGGGGATTCGGTTGATAGTTGGATTACCTGCCTAACCAGGTTTTCTAATTCCGTCGGCAAGTAAATTCTAGTTTGGTCGAATTTCTCAGCGATTGTGTTATAATCGCTTCTTAACCGATCATTTAGATTATTCTTTACAAAGGTTTTCATGTCGAATTTGTCCGAAAAACAATTAATTGGGGCTCGTGTGCTGCTTAAATCGGCCGCTGAAGATCCGTATTTAAATGACGATAAGTTCGAACGTATGCAAAAAATGGTCTGTCGGGATCACAAAATTCCCTTCTTTAGTCGTGACCAATTGATAGCAGTATATCACGATTTACTCGTCTCTGGTGAAATAGAGGCTAATAATGCTTTGATTTCTTGGTTGAGGTTGAAAAAAATCAGGTCGTCTTATGGGCTGGTGGTTGTATCAGTAATGACCAAGCCTTATTCGTGTCCGGGTAAATGTATTTTTTGTCCGGCGCAAGCCGGGATGCCAAGAAGTTATTTGAAAGATGAACCGGCCGCTATCAGGGCAGACGTTAATTTATTTGATCCTTATAAACAGATGATGTCCCGCTTATCGGCCCTATCAGCTATCGGCCACCCAACGGCCAAGATCTCAGTTAGAATTATTGGCGGAACATGGTCGTTTTATCCGAAGAGGTATCAAACGTGGTTTATTAAGAGGTTGTTTGCCGCTTCCGATGATTATGGGACAGGCAGAAGAACCGGAGAAAAAAAATTAAAGGAATTACAACAGCTTAACCAGAGCGCGG
>DAHXOW010000070.1 GCA_027364665.1 bacterium
AAATTGGGAGATGCGATGAGCGAGTTTAGTCATACTAAATTAAGAAAGTTATTTCGTAATTACTTCGAAAGTAAGCAACATATTTGGTTGCCGAGCGCCTCGCTATTACCGGAAAACGACTCGTCTGTTCTTTTTGTAACAGCAGGCATGCATCCGCTGGTTCCTTATTTGCTGGGGCAAAGCCATCCAAGCGGTAAAAGATTGGCGAGCATACAAAAATGCCTAAGAACAGATGATTTAAATGAAGTTGGCGACGCAACTCACCATACTTTTTTTGAAATGATGGGCAATTGGTCTTTAAATGATTATTTTAAGAAGGAGGCAATTTGCTGGAGTTGGGAATTTCTAACCGATCAAAACTGGCTGGCATTGGACAAAAACAAATTTGCTGTTTCTGTTTTTGCGGGAGACTCTGACGCTCCGTTTGATCAGGAATCTTTTGATCTTTGGGAACATCTCGGCATCGCGAGAGACAGGATCGCAAAATTAACCAAAGTGGATAACTGGTGGGGGCCGGCTGGAAGAGTTGGCCCTTGTGGTCCGGACACCGAGATATTTTACTGGCGTGATTCTTCTATCCCGCCTAGATATTTTGACCCGCACGATAGCCGCTGGGTTGAAATATGGAATAATGTTTTTATGCAATATGATTTGCGTCAGGACGAGAAATTTTATCCATTAGGTCGCAAAAATGTTGATACTGGTATGGGTTTGGCGAGAATGTTAGCGATTTTAAACGGTTACGACGACGATTATCGAACAGATATTTTCTGGCCGGTTATTGAAACCGTGTCTAGTATTACCGGTGAGAATTATGATGATCAAAAAAGAGAATTTAGAATCGTCGCCGACCATGTAACAGCAGCGGCAATGGCAATAAGCGATGGGGTAATTCCGTCTAACAAAGGGGAGGGATTTGTCGTCAGGCGACTATTGAGAAGAGCGTTGGTAACTTTGTATCTAATTAATGGCAGACCTCCGGAAGGTTTGTTGGAGAAGATATACCAAATAATTGCTGAAATATATCAACCTATTTATAGCTCGATTGTTAATCCGGAAATCAGGCAAGCGATCATTAACGAAGAGGTGAGATATCTTTCACTATTAATAAGCGGGGTAAAAAAAATAGATGAAAAAAACTTAAACGGAGAGTATTTATTCGATCTATATCAGTCTCATGGTTTGTCACCGGAGATTGTTCTTGATGTTTTGAGGAAACGGGGTACGGCTATTGATAAAGACGTAAGAATAAAAATTTTGCATGATTTTCAAATAAAACTTCAGAAACATCAGGAGTTATCGAGAACTGCTTCTGGGGGTATGTTTAGGGGCGGCTTGGCCGATCAAGGAGAAATATCTACCCGATACCACACAGCAACCCATTTGTTGCAAGCTGCTTTAAGAAAGATCTTAGGAAACAGTGTTTTTCAGCGCGGATCTAACATTAATTCTGAGCGTATGCGTTTTGATTTCTCATATCCGCACAAGGTTTCGGAAGGGCAGCTGCGGCAAATAGAGGATTTGGTCAACCAGCAAATTAATCGTGATTTGCCAGTAACTATGAACGAAATGTCGGTAGAAGAGGCCAAAAAGTCTGGGGCACTGGGCATTTTTGATAGTAAATATGGAAATCGTGTGAAAGTTTACACCATAGGTGATTTTTCTAAAGAGATCTGCGGGGGCCCACATGTTCAGCACACTTCTGAGATTGGTTATTTCAAAATCATTAAAGAAGAAGCCTCCTCGGCTGGAGTAAGAAGAATTAAAGCAATGATTTCCTAATCTAGCGTCTTATCATCGGATATATTAGAATAAAATTTATGGAGGGTGGTTGAATATTTTTGGAAAAGTCAAAAAACCGAAAAAGCATTATGCCATCTCGTTGGATATCGGGACTGAGTTTGTTAAGGCTTTGATTTTTCGTGTTGAAGGACAACGTGGTTATGTGGTTGGAGTTGGTAGGGAAAGACAGAAACTGTCAGATATGCAAGGTGGTACTGTAACTGATATTGCCGGAGTAATAGGCAATTGCGAAAAGGCCTTGCAGGAAGCGGCGGATCAGGCTGGAATCATGCCAAAGCAGGTAATAATCGGAATTGCCGGAGAATTTGTCAAAGGCTTAACAAGCCATGTGCATTACCGACGACCGAATGCTAGGCAAAAAATTATGATGTCTGAGCTGCAACACATTGTCGAGCAGGTTCAGGATAAGGCTCTGGATAAAACAAAATCGGTTCTTGCCTGGGAGACTGGACATAAGGAAATTGATGTTAGGTTGGTAAATTCGGCAATTGTTGAGGTCAAAATTGACGGATATCGAGTAACCAATCCTATCGGATTTTATGGTAGTGACGTTGGAATTGGTGTATTTAACAGTTTTGCTCCTATCGTTCATCTCGGGGCATTGCAGACAATTGCCGAAGACCTGGGTCTTGATTTGCTGTCAATTGCTGCAGAGCCGTATGCCGTGTCTCGTTGTCTTGGTATGGAAGAATCGGTGGATTTTTCGGCTATTTTTATTGATATTGGTGGTGGGACGACTGATGTGGCTGTGGTAAGAAACGGCGGTGTCGAGGGCACGAAGATGTTTGCGATTGGCGGCCGTAGTTTTACTAAACGCGTGGCCAGTCTATTCTCTGTAACCTTTCCGGAAGCAGAAGAATTGAAAATTCGTTTTGCAAACAATGAATTAGATCATGAGAAGAGGGAAATAATTCAACAGGCCTTCGAAGATGATTGCGAGGTCTGGTTATCTGGGGTCGAGCTAGCCTTGGAAGAATTCAGTGCCGCAGACGCTCAGGGCGAACAAGAATTGTTACCAACTCGCATCTTGTTGTGCGGAGGAGGTTCTATGTTACCTCAAATTCACAAAACTTTAGAAAATGCTGTTTGGAGTAAAGAATTACCCTTTGGGAAACGCCCTAAGGTTGAGTTTATTATGCCAAAAGATGTAGTAGCAATTATTGACGAAACTGGTAAAATAAAGGATCAGCAGGATGTCACCCCAATGGCCTTGGCCAATCTAGCTTTGGATTATGCCGGTGATACAACAGTGATTGAGCGGGTACTTGATTCGGTGTCGGAAGGGATGAAGAGTTAAAATGTCGCAGATATACCTTGCTCCAGATGATGAAATTACCGATGTGGTTGAGAAATTGCGTCTTTCGGAGGACAGAGCGGTTACTTTAATTGTGCCCAAAGGAGCTTCATTATTACAAAGCCTGATTAACGTACGTCTACTCAAACGGAAAGCGGATGAGCTGAATAAAGTGCTCGGAGTGGTTACTACGGATCAAGTTAGTAAACACATAGCTGATCAATGCGGTGTAGTAGTCTATCATAATCTTAGCGAGGTGTCATCTGTACCGGAATCAGAATTAGATAAAAAAAAGACGCAAATGGTCAAAAAGGATTTCGATGGTTCTGCTGCTAAGGTTTCTTCGGTTAAGCAACATGGTGAGGATGTTGCTTCTGAACCAAAGGTTTCGCATTATCAGGAACAAAAAAACGATCACAAAGATTCAGATGAAGATTTGGGCGGGCCGAATCCGAGCGATTTAATTGAAAACGATGGCAGCGTTCCGGCTGTTGAGATCGCCGAATCTTCTTCTGGCGAGCCAAGTTCTTCCGAGGATATTATCATTGGAAAAGAAGAAACGGATGTTGATGATGAGGAGGACAGGCCGAGACATGTTGATATCAGACGGCATTTGCCAAAGTGGTTTATTGCTTCAGTTATTGCATTATTAATTGTTTTGCTTGTGGCTGGTGGGGCTGGGGCTGTTTATTTTCCTCGTGTCAATCTGGTTCTTCATGTCCCAACGCAATCTATTAAAAAACAAATTACGATTACAATTGATCCGAACGCCACTTCTGTTAGCGGTACGACGGTTCCTGGTGTGATTAGAACGCTTAACGTAAGTGATACCGGATCGGCAAATACGACTGGGACAAAACAAGTCGGTAATAAGGCAACCGGAACCATCACCATCAGCGATACCTGGAGCTCAGATCCTTTCACTTTAAACCAAGGGTCGGTGTTAACAGAGGTTGAAAGCGGTTTAACTTTTGTTACTCAACAGACGGTAGTTGACAATGGAGCTAAAGGAGTAAGTGGTGGTCAGCCCGTTCCTGGTACTGTTGATGTTTCGGTTGTCGCTAGCCAACCGGGAGCTCAATACAATCTTTCGTCGGGTAAAAACTTTGTCATTCAAGGCTTGACTGGTAATGAGGCAAGAACAATAGTTGGATCAAATGCCAATTCTATGACAGGCGGTACTACGCAAACAGTTAACGTTGTTGAACAAGCTGACATTGATCAAGCAAAATCTGATCTGAAATCAAAATTACAAACGTCGGCCCAATCGGCTGTTAGTCAGAATGAACCAAGCGATCAATTACTAGTTTCTCAAGCGACCAATGTACAAATTACTTATGGCAACAGTGACCACGCGGTTGGAGACGCCGCAAATACTATCAGCGTATCAGGCAGCGCTGTTGCCACCGCTCTTTCCGCTCATATTTCGGATTTGGAAACCGTAATTACTTCTGTTTTTGATAAAGGGCTTTCGTCTGACAAATCGGTGATTTTACCAGAATTATCACAAATTAATTGGGCCCAGACTTCTGGCAACGGCGGAGACTGGGTTATCCAACAGTCTGTTACTGGCCAAATAGTTACTAAGATCGATTCTTCAACCATACAAACGTTTAGTTTGGGAAAGAAGGTTTCTTCTTTGGCAAACAATATTGATTCGACCTTCAATGTCAAAAGCGTCGATATAAAAAGAAATATATCTTGGTGGCCTTTTATGCCGTTACTCAAGTCACATATCGGTGTGCAAATTGAACAATAAAATAATTCTGGCCATTGATTACGGCACCAGACGTGTCGGTTTGGCCTTGGGAAGCGTTCATCCAAAAGAGTATGCTACTTTGGTTAATAATGACTCATTGATTGATAATATTAACCGTATTATTTTGAATGAAGGGGTTAGTTTGGTGTTGGTTGGCGATTCCAAACGAAGTCAGGGGGAGCAAAGTACATTGCATAACGACATTATTTATTTTAGCAAATTGATTCAAAAAGATTTTCCTGGTGCGCAAATAGAAATAGTCGATGAATCATTTACTTCCAGTCAAGCTCGTTTGGATTTGGAACAATCGGGTTTGTCCAAGAAAGAAATTGATTCTAGAGTTGATCAATACTCCGCAAAATTGATTTTAGAACAATACTTAAGAGAGGGGTTTCAAAAATGAGTCGTTGGATTAAGAATTCCTTAATCTGTCTCGCAATTATCATAGTTGGAACATCAACTGTTTTTTTGTGGTATAAAAATGAGATTAATAAGACTTATGATTTTTCAAAAAGCCACACCGTGATTATTGTTCAAGGAGAAAGCGCCAGAGAGGTTGTAAGCTATTTAGTCAGCCACAATTTATTAAATAATTATTGGGCGACGATTATTTACATAAAAACAAAACATATAATTTTAATGCCGGGAACTTTTATTGTTCCAACTCGATACAATTTGAAAGATTTGTTTAAAGAGTTGGGGCAGGAAGCTTTTAACCAACAAAAATTAGTTATTCCTGATGGTTGGAATCGACAGCAGATCGCAGATACTCTGCCAAAATTTGGTTTGTCTCCATCGATCTTTCTTAGTCTAACTGAAAACGATGAGGGTGAGCTATTTCCCGATACTTATTATGTGGATTCCCATACCACGGAGAAAAGTTTGGTTGCAGAAATGTTGGCTAATTATCAATCAAAGATTTCTGGGCTAACGGTAAGCTATGATAATTTGATATTAGCTTCGATTGTTGAAAGAGAGGCTAAGGATGACTCTCAGCGTCAAATTATTGCTGGTATTTATTTAAACAGACTGAAACAGGGCATGAAATTAGATGCTGATCCCACGGTCCAGTACGCAAAATATACCGACCTCGGATTTGCCCCTTTAGCAAATGGACAAAAAAATTATTGGGCACCAATCACCGCAAGTGATTACTCAACAGTTTATTCTGCATATAATACATATTTGTATTCCGGATTACCACCGACACCAATTTGTAATCCTGGCATAAAGAGCATTGAAGATGTACTCCACCCAACTTCGACCACGGCTTTATATTTCATAACAACACCGAGCGGCAAACTCATTACCAGTCAGACTTTGGCGGGACAACAAGAGAACGAGCGTCTTTATTTGTCACAGTGAGTAATTTTAATTGGTCACAATTTATGATATGCTTTCCCAGCGTAAGAGAGGCGTTTAGGGGAGTTATATTTGACTAAATCATTCAATCCTTTTATGAGTCTTTTTGCACAGGATGTCGGCATAGATTTGGGTACGGCAAATACCTTGGTTTACGTTCGTGGCAAAGGAATTGTCATAAAGGAGCCGTCGGTAGTAGCTGTTAACGAAAGAACAAAAAAAGTTCTGGCGATAGGTGAAGAAGCAAAGAAAATGGTAGGACGGACGCCATCTCATATAGTAGCGATCAGGCCTTTGGTAGATGGCGTAATTTCTGATTTTGAGGTAACCGAAGCAATGTTGCGTTATTTCATTGAAAAAGTTAATAAAGAACGTTTTTCCCCTTTGAGTCGTCCGAGAGTTATTGTCGGTATTCCTTATGGAGTTACTGAGGTTGAGCGAAGGGCCGTTGAAGAAGGGGCTTTAAATGCTGGGGCAAGACAGGTCTATCTAATTGAAGAACCGGTTGCTGCTGCTATAGGCGCCAGGTTGCCGATTCATGAGCCTTCTGGGAGTATGATCGTTGATATTGGTGGGGGAACAACTGAAGTTGCGGTTATGAGCTTAGGTGGCATTGTTGCTTCAAGAAGTTTGCGTGTTGCAGGAGATGAGCTTAACCAAGACATAATTCAGTATGCTCGAGACAGTTTTAATCTTTTACTTGGAGAAAAAACGGCTGAGGATATTAAAATTTCCATTGGCAGCGCATCGTCGCTGAGTGAACGACTCGAAGTTCCAATGCGAGGCAGGGATCTGGTGAGCGGATTGCCTAAGGAAATTGTTGTTAATGATGAGCAGATTAGAGAATCGATCAGAAAATCAGTTAAAATAATTGTGGACAATATCCGTATTACTATGGAAGAAACCCCACCGGAATTATTATCGGATATTATGGAGCGAGGAGTGGTTTTGGCCGGGGGAGGCGCTTTGTTACGCGGCCTTGATAAATTGATCAGTGAGGAGACTCAAACAATGGTTCGTGTAGCAGATGACCCGCTAACTTGCGTTGTGCGCGGAACCGGAGTGGTTTTAGAGGATTTGGATAATTTGAAAGAAGTGTTATTGCCTACTGCCAGGTAGAGAAACATGAAGTAAGATGCGAAAACAAAAATTGGTAATTTGGATTATTGCCTTTATTTTATTGATATTGATTTTGCCATCCAGATTAATCTCAGCCATTCGCTCTAAAACCGAACAAATAATCATGCCGGCTTCGCGTTACTTGTATCAAGAAAGTGCTGGCTGGCGTCATGTTGTTTTGACGATACATGATTTAAGACAGCTGCCAAAAGAGAACCAGACGCTTAATGATCAAGTTGCTAAATTATTAGTCGAAAATGCGCAGTTAAAAGAGGTTCAAAAAGAAAACGATTTATTAAGAAGCCAGTTAAAAATTGTTTCTCATTCCACGTCGACAAAATTAATTCTAGCCCACTTTATTTCCAGGAACATTTTTTCTTTTCAAGATATTGCCACTGTTGATCAAGGAAGTTCTTCTGGCGTCGTCGTTAATCAACCAGTGACTTTGGACGGGGCATTAGTCGGTAGAGTAATTACTGTTTATAAAAACTCCGCAGAAGTTGAGTTAATTACTAGTAATACAGCAATTACTCAAGCTAAATTACAAGATTCCGGAGCAACGGGAATTGTTAGAGGTGGAATACAGGGGCTAGTGTTGGATTATATTCCTCAGGATGTTTCATTTAAGCCAGGTGAAAATGTTCTGACCAGTGGGTTGGGCGGATCTTTGCCTCCTGATTTATTAATCGGTACGATTATCGGTCCTGTGTCACAGAAAAATGATATTTTTCAGTCGTTTAGCATACAACCAGCCGTAAACATTAGCCGGGCTGACTTAGTATTCATTGAGGCTTCAAAGTGAAAAATATTGCTTGGTATTGGTGGTTTGTCTGGGTGGCTATTTCTTTACTCCAGATTTCTGTGATCCCTAATTTCAGAATAGGTAATAGCATGCCTAATATAGTTGTTATTTTTATTTCAGTCGTTAGTCTGTTGGCCGACAAAGAATATCTGGCATGGGAGGGAATGATTGTCGCTGGTTTTATGCTGGATGTGTTTCAAAACGATAGATTTGGTTTAATCAGCTTAATTTTGTTTGTTATCGTTTTTGCGATGCGATATTTTCGTAAGTGGTATACCGATGAAATTAACGGACTAATATTATGGCTCGGCATCATTTTGGCCCAACTGGGTTACGATCTGTTTTTGATAACCGTCAATAATCTTTGGGCATCGGGCGATCTGGCTATTATTGTCGGAGACGTGATTTTCACGGGATCAGTTGGCCTTGTTATGATAGGATGCATTTATTTAATAAATCCGCGATTGTTTCAAAGGGGAGTTTAGATGAGCGTATTTGATAAGTATGACGATAAGACAATAGCGGAAATCGACCGTGAGCCAGAGATCGATTACGAGCACACCAATCCTGATAGCCAAAATCAAGACATAAACGAGGTTACCGAGAGATCAAAGTGGCATTTTTTTACTATAGTTGCCGCCGTGATTTTTCTGGTTTTAGGTTTTAGATTATTTCAAATACAAATTATCAACGGCCACCTCAACGCTTCTTTAGCGGCAGAAAATAGCATAAGGCAGATTCAGGAACCAGCTTCGCGCGGGTTAATCTTTGACAGTCGCGGTGTTTGGTTGGCGCGCAACGCGCCAAGTTTTTCAGTTGAGTTGTCGCCGAGCGATCTTCCAGCGTCCTTTTCTGCAAGACAAACAATTTACAATACTCTTGCCAAAGCTTTGAATTGGAGCGAGTTTACCAAGAATCAGGAGACAAAAACGATTGAAAATGACTATATGTCGTATCAATCAGGCGCACTAACGTTGGCTAATAATCTATCTCACGATCAGGCATTAATTTTAACTGAAGAGTTGGCAAATGTTCAAGCCACGACTGTCGCTCCTCAACAAACTAGGCAATATAATTTTGTTAGCGATGGCATGGCTCATATTTTAGGCTATGTGGGCAAGTTCTCCGCTAGCGATCTTCAGGATGATCCGACTCTGCGAGGCAACGACGTTGTGGGTAAAGATGGTTTGGAAAAATCTTACAATCAGTATCTAAAAGGGAAAGACGGTGTGGAACAAGTCGTTGTTGATAATGCAGGAAAAGTTGTTGAAACTCTGCCTGATCAGTCTCAGGCGCCCAAGTCGGGGGATAATTTAATCTTAAATATAGATAGTAAATTACAGGATATCATGGCAAAAGATTTATCTGCTGCTATTTCCGAAAATAATTTGAAAGCCGGTGTTGCTATTGCCATGAATCCACAAAACGGAGCTATTTTAGCAATGGTTTCGCTTCCAACCTATGATAATAATCAATTTGTAAATGGCATCTCTTCTCAAGCCTATAATGCCTTGCTGAATGATCCTAATCAGCCATTGTTCGATCGGGCTGTAATGGGAACTTATGCCCCGGGGTCGACGATTAAGCCGATGATTGCTACGGTTGGCTTGCAAGACGGTGTAATTACTGAAAACACGACAATTAATACACCGGCGCAAATTCAAGTTGGACAATGGTCGTTTCCCAACTGGCAGGAATTTTTTATCCCAAACGTTGATGTTAAAACCGCCATTGCTAATTCCAATGATATTTTTTTCTATGCGTTGGGCGGAGGATGGAGTTCCATATCTGGTTTGGGAATAAACAGGTTGGATCAAGGATTAACAACCTGGGGTTTTGGACAGCCGACAGGAATTGATTTGCCAAATGAAGCAGCCGGTTTGGTGCCAACTCCATCGTGGAAAGAAGCAAACGAAGGTCAGTCTTGGTATATTGGCGATACGTATCATATGTCGATTGGTCAAGGGTATTTATTAGTTACCCCGATTCAATTAATTACTGCCTTGTCGGCCATTGCTAATGGAGGCACTCTTTATAGTCCTAGATTGGTAAATAAAATTGTTGACCAAAATGGTAACACTGTAGCGGCGGTTACTCCAAAGATTGAAAAGAGTAATTTTTTTAGCAGTAAAAACATCCAAATTGTTAGAGAGGGTATGCGCCAGACAGTAACCAATGGCTCTGGTTGGATATTGCGTGATCTACCGGTAACCTCTGCTGCTAAAACGGGCACAGCTCAATATGGAGTTAATAACCAATATCAGCATTCTTGGTTTGAGGCGTTTGCCCCATTTGACAATCCGACAATTGCTATTGTTTTACTTGGCGAACAAGGATCTCAGGAAAACGACGGATTTACAACCGCAGAACCTGTGGTCAACAATATTTTGCAACAATATTTTAGCCCTGGTTTTAACAAATAGCTCTAAATCAACGATTATTTTCTTTGTGATGGTCTAATGAGGCTGCTATAAATGCCCTAAACAAAGGGTGGGGTATATTAGGTCGAGACTTGAATTCTGGATGAAACTGACTCGCCACAAAAAAAGGATGATCTTTGATCTCAATTACTTCAACAATTTTATTATCGGGCGATGTCCCTGAAAGAATTAGGCCTTTGTCTTCTAAAATTTTTCGGTAGTTATTGTTGAATTCATAACGATGTCTATGACGTTCGGATATCTTGAGTTTCCCGTAAGCCTTATGGGCCTGTGTGCCAATAGCGAGCGTGCATGGATAGGCGCCCAATCTCATGCTGCCGCCATAATTAAATTCCAACATTTGTTTTTCCTGATCTGGCATAATATGAATGACGGGATCGGGTGTATTTTGATCGAATTCTGTGCTGTTAGCCTCCTTTAAATTTGCAACGTGTCTAGCAAATTCGATTGTGGCTACTTGCATTCCCAAACACAGACCAAGATAAGGCTTTTTATGTTCTCTAGCATATTGTGCCGCAAGTATTTTTCCTTCAATACCCCTAATTCCGAACCCTCCTGGCACAAGAATCCCATCGACTTTGTCTAATTGGAAGGTGTCTCCCGTTTCTAATTTTTCTGCGTCGATCCAGCGAATATCGACATCGACGTCATTGGCTAAAGCGCCTGACTTGACAGCCTCAATTACTGAAAGATAAGTGTCTTTCATTAACATATACTTACCGACCAGGCCAATAATGACTTTTTTTGTTTTAGGTTTGGCCATTTTTTTTAACATGTCTTTCCAGTGAGTTTTGGTCTGGCCATTTTTAAGGTCAAAGTGGTCTAAAATCATTTGATCAACATTATGTTCTTCTAAAATCATCGGAACTTGATAGACATTATCAACTGTTGTAACGGGAATGACATGGTCGTTCGATAGGTTGCCGAAGAGAGCTATCTTTTGACATATATGATCGGGTACAGAATGATCAGCACGGGCAATAACAATGTCTGGTTGAATACCAAATCCTTGAATATCTGTCACGCTATTTTGTAACGGTTTGGATTTTAATTCTTCTGTTACCTCCAAGTATGGCAAAAAACCGACATGAACATACATGACATTCTCTCGTCCAGCGTCTAGTTTCATTTGGCGGATAGCCTCGATAAAATGTAATCCCTCATAATCACCGACTGTTCCTCCAACTTCAACAATAAGAAAATCTGCCTGACTTGATTCGGCTGCCTGGCGAATACGTTGTTTCACCTCTGGAACTATATGTGGCATGAATTGTATTGTTTTACCGAGAAATTCTCCGCGTCGTTCCTTTTCCAAAATAGATTGATAGATTTGGCCGCTCATTACAGATGACTGTTTTGTCATGCTGACATTTATAAATCGTTCATAATGCCCTAAGTCAAGATCGGTTTCAGCCCCATCATCTGTTACAAAAACCTCACCATGTTCGGCTGGGTTTAACGTCCCGGCATCGATGTTAAGGTATTGATCAAATTTCTGCATAAACACAGAAAAGCCGCGAGCGACCAAAATGTTTCCGATGCTTGCGGCCGTAATACCTTTGCCAAGCCCGGACAGGACCCCACCTGTCACGAAAATATATTTTGTTTTCATTTGTTTCTATATGCTTAAGCTTTGTATACCAGAATAGCCAGTTGCAGTCAAACAGTTGTGATGGATGGGGGTTTTAAAATGTGAATTGAAAATCAGCCTTGCCCTAGATTATCCGACTCCTTGTTTTATTCTTGTCTGGCAATCTGTTTAGCGGTGTTATTGATATTTTATAAAGATGCGTTATACTATAACTCTTATTGACAAGCAATTCTGTGGTCCCTACACTATTATTGTTGTCAGGTAACGGATATTAATAACCTACGGCTTTTTATTAAACCCGTAGTGCTATCAGCACTCTTTTTTTACGTAAAACATAAAAAAGAGTGATAGGAAAGGAATGCAATGGCCGATACAGTTTATCTAACGCAAGAGGGCTTAGATTCATTGAATCAGGAATTAAAGGATTTTAAATCCCGTCGCAAGGATGTGATTAAGAGAATACAAGACGCGAAAGAGTTTGGTGATTTGTCTGAAAACAGCGAATACGATGACGCAAAAAATGAACAGGCGTTGGTTGAGGGTAGAATTGTTGAAAT
>DAHXOW010000015.1 GCA_027364665.1 bacterium
AGCGTTGTTTTTGACCACCCGAAACATTAGCCCCTCCTTGCGCTACCGTGTGCTCGAAATGACCCTCGGCCTGTTGGACGAACTCCTCTGCTTGGGCAATCCGGGCTGCTTTTTTCACCGCCGCATCGCTAATATCCGGGGCTCCGTACTTAATATTACTTTCGATTGTTCCGGAAAACAGAACTCCTTTTTGAGGCGCATAACCTAACTTATGGTATAAATCCTCTAATTTATAATCCCTTACATCTATGCCATCCAGCAGAATTTGCCCCTGCGTGACGTCGTAAAAACGAGGAATTAGATTGATCAAAGTTGACTTACCGCTGCCGGTTCCACCGATAATTGCCGTGGTCTGACCTGGCTGGGCCACAAATGAAATATTCTTGATAATTGGAGCGTCCGCTTCGTTATAAGAAAAGGTCACGTTTCTGAACTCAACCTGCCCCTTTAACTTCTCATTAGTCGGAGACGCCGATTTTTTAGGATCGCCAATACTCGGTACGGTATCTATCACTTCGAAAACTCGATTGGCAGAAACAGCTGCCCTCGGAACCATAATGAATATAATCGAAACCATCAGGAAAGACATGATCACTTGCATTGCATATTGCATGAAGGCAATCATATTGCCTATCTGCAAACTAGATGAGGCTACCAAGTGCGCACCAACCCAGATAATGGCCAAAGCGGTAATATTAAAAATTAACATCATTAACGGCTGCATAACGACCATTAAACGATTTACAAATAAATTTGCATTGGTTAAATCAACATTAACTTTTTCAAATTTATCTTTTTCAAGTCGTTCATTATCAAAAGCCCTAATCACTCTTAAACCGGTCAAATTCTGTCTGGTAACCAAGTTAAGCTTGTCAACTAATTTCTGCAGGATTGCAAATTTCGGCAAGGCGATCGAAAACAAAACAATAATGATGCCTACCAAAACAATCACCGCCAAACCAATCAACCAACTCATAGACGGGGCAAGATTATAAGCTTTGATAATTGCCCAAATGCCCATAATAGGTGCTTGTAAAATCATCCGCAAAATAAACACTAAGACAGTTTGCACCTGTTGAATATCATTAGTTGAACGGGTAATCAAAGAGGCGGTCGAAAAGCGATTGAATTCTACTAAAGAAAAACTTTCTACTCGAGAAAAAACGTTTTCTCTCATGTCTCTTGAAACAGCGGAAGCGATGAACGAAGCGCAGTATGCTACTCCGACCGTTGCGACTGCCCCACCCAGAGCTACCAACAACATTTTTGTTCCCGTATCGATTATTACGCTGTTATTTTTTAGAACGATGCCCTGATTAATAATAGTGGCCATGTAATCAGGTAGCTGTAAGCTGGCAGCCGCAGTAATATAAACTAACACCACCAGCAATAGGGCCAAGCCCCAATATTTTTTGATATAAAAAAAAGTTTTGAGCATGTATTATTCTGGCAGTTAGAGTAACTGATTCGTGGGAAAAGATCAAGAGTTTAATGTAAGGTACTTATCAATTCTTACAAGCAATTTTCCGGCACTGGAGTTTCGAAAAAGCGGCAACGCCTCTTTTAGAGTAAACCAACCCGCTTTTGTGATTTCGTTTTTTGGAATAGTTATTCCATTTTTTTTCGAAGTCTTTGCCAAATAATACACAACGTGTTTATAAACAAGCTGGCCATTTTTAAATAGTTGGTAACGGTCAATAAAATATTTGCTTCCAACGGGCTTAAAATCGGTTATTCCTGTTTCTTCCTTAAGTTCACGAATCCTGGCCTGTTGAGCTTTTTCTCCTGGATCAGGGTGTCCTTTCGGAAACGACCAACTACCGCTTGACAACTGTTTAACTAGTAGATACCACCGGCAATCACCTTGCTCAGCAAATACGACAAAACCGTACGAACGATCCCTGATTATTTGCTTAAATCCAATCTCTTTCATGTCTTCTTTCCGATCTTTTATTCACAGCTTTTAATGGTTGACTCATTTATCTACAATGGTATAGACATGCGCCAACACGGATTCACATTAATAGAATTGTTAATCGTTATCGCAATTATCGGCGTTCTGGCAGCTATTGCCCTCAACGAAACTCAAAATGCTAAAAAAAGAGCAGTTGACTCCGCAAGCAGGACCGCCACTCAGGACCTTCTGCAGTCTTGGATATCGTATTCTTCTGATCACGGTGATTTCTATACTCCAGCCAATAGCCCTCAAACCACTTTCTCTACCAGTAACGTCGGAAGCTCCGGAGGCAATGGGTTAGTTGGCGTTTTAATTCAAAATAATGAATTAAGAAGCGATTACGACACCAATAACAAATATATCGCTTATACCGGCGACCAGGCAAATAACAATTTGTTTGATTCGTCAAAAATCGGAGTAGCTACGCAATTAACCGTTAACGGGGCACAAACCGGATCAGCAGGAGTATATGCCTCTGGACAGTTAGGCGTATTCATCATTCCTCCGAGTACTTATCTCTGGTTTGTCGCTACGGTGCAATGATATAATACCAGCATGTTAATGCATAATTTCCAATGTCTGCCTCTTTAAACGATATCATTTATTGGATCAGCCACTATGGATATTGGGTCCTGTTCCCATTAGTTGTTGTTGAAGGCCCTATCAGTACAGTAATTGCCGGTGCTTTGGCTGCTATTGGGGCGTTTGATTTTTGGGCCGCTTATTTGGTTGTGACCATCGCCGATATTACCGGGGACACATTGTATTATGCTGCCGGACGTTTGGGTGGCGAATCATTTGTCAGACGCTACGGTCACTTTTTCGGCTTAGACATAAAAACAATTGAGAATCTCAAAAATCACTTTGACCGCCATGCAGGAAAAACGCTATTTATTGGCAAGGTTTCTCACGGAATAGGAGGAGTTTTTTTGGTCGCGGCAGGGTTAGCGGATTTACCTTTTAATATTTTTCTTGGTTATGACCTGATTGCAACGTTATTCAAGTCTTTGCTTCTTTTATCGATAGGTTACTATTTCAGCCGTGATTTATACAGGGTAAATGCCTTTCTACAAGTATTGGCTTTGGTATTACTGGCTTTGCTGGTAACTTTTTTCGTTTGGTATCGATTCGGCCAAAAAAAATCCGAGAACAGCAAAAATGATTGACAGATCTCCAATCACCGAAGAAGTCATTGCTAATAAAGGCAATCTTTATTACTACAAATGTCAAACAAGCTCGCAAAAACCAACGGTCGTTTTACTACATGGTTTATCCGCTAATCACACAACATGGAAAGAGATGATGCTCGCGCTTGCAGAATCCGGTTATTCAAGCCTTGCCCCCGATATGCGTGGCCACGGACAATCGGATAAAAGTAAATGCTTTGGTCGATACACCTTTCCCTCGTTATCATCAGATTTGTTTCGAACGATAAACAGAGAAACCAAAAATCCGGTCATTTTAATCGGTTATTCATATGGCGGCGTTTTGGCTCTGCAATATGCTTTAGATCACCCCGAATCAGTGTCAAGAATGATCCTAATAAGCACAAACTATACCAGTCCTCTACGTTATAAACACTTGCAGTTCTTGGCTTGGCCGCTTTATTTAGCTGTTACATTATTGTCTTTTCTGCTAATCTGGCAAAGGAGAAAAAGATATTTTTATTTTGACAACCTGATTCCTAGAAGCTATTGGCAGTCGGTGTGGATAGGGATCAATACCATGCCATATTCGGTAAATTTATGGATGTTGTCACAGATGGTAAAATTTGATTTTCGCCACCGTTTATCAGCACTGCGATTTCCGGTTTTGATTATCAGATCCAGTGCGGACCCCTTCGTCACCGAAAAAGAGAATAGACACATGGTTAATGAATTACTACAAGGTAAGCTAGTAGAAATTAGACGCTCCAGCCATTTTTTGGCCACTAGGTCTCAAGCCAAGATTGCGGGTGTCGTTTTAAAATTCTTGAGGCAATATGCGAATTGATATTTTCAGCGATGCCTTTCCTCCACAGGTTTCCGGAGTAGCCAACGTTGTCAACAACTCCGCGAAAGAACTGGCCAAACTCGGTCATAAAGTCAGAGTTTTTACGGTTTCCAGCAAAATGTCTTCCGGCCGAAAAGTGTGCCAGAAAGACGGCTTTAGTTTAGTTGAAACTCCTTCGTTTCCGGCTTTAGTTTATTCCAAAGCCCGTCTTTCATTGCCGATAGGATTAACTTTAAGTTATTTAAAGCACGACCGTCCAGACATAATTCACACGCATACACCGTTTGCCATTGGCTGGGAGGCCATCGAAGCGGCAAAAATCTACAAACTGCCGATTATCGGAACTCATCATACTTTTTTCAATCATTACCTTAAACACGCTCATTTGGACAACCGAATGGGTGAAAGATTAGCCTGGAAATATACCGTTAATTACTACAATCGTTGTGATATGGTTATTAGCCCTAGCCAATCACTGGCCAAAGAGCTGGTGTTGTATGGTCTAAAAAAACCAATAGCCGTTTTGCCAAATGCAATAGATACGAACCTGTTTAAACCGTGTCAGAACGCGCAAACCAAAAACAAATTAAGAGAAAAATACGGCATCAGCGGATTCTGTTTAGGCTACATGGGACGCTTGAGCTATGAAAAAAGTGTCGGTCAAGTCTTACAGGCGGCAGCCGAAGCTAAAAAACACCTTCCCGATCTCCATTTGATCATCATCGGCGATGGCCCGGAAAAAGCTAAATTAAAACGTTTGGCTCGTCACCTAAAAATGGATAGCTATATCACTTTTACCGGTTTTTTGTACGGACAGGAACTGGTCAACGCTTTACAGACTTTAGATCTTTTTATCACTGCTTCTAAAACCGAAAACATGCCATTAGCCGTACTTGAAACAATGGCTTGCGGACTACCGGGCATAGCGGTTGACACTTTAGGTTTACCTGAAATGATTGACGATCAGGTCAATGGCTATCTTGTTAAACCAGATAATATTGCACAAATGGCCGAACAAATTGAACATCTGGCTAAGCAATCGAAGCTCTTGTCGACATTCGGTGAAAATAGCAGAAAAATGGCTCTTGAATACTCTTTGCCGAGAAACGCTTTGTCCCTGGAAAATATTTACAAACAGATTATCGATCAAAAGAAATCCGCTAAATGAAAATTTGCGTTTATCTCGAATATTATCACTTTGCCGGCGGTCGGATGTTTAAAAATGTCGGCACCGGTATCCTTTCCTCATACCATAATCAAATTTCCATCTTAAAACATTTGGGCATAGATTACACGGAAAACGTCAATGACAATTATGACATTTTTCAATGCAGTGCCCCTTGGTTACGCTCAATTTTTCTAATGAAAAGAGCAAAAAGAAGGGGTAAAAAAGTTATTGTTTGGTCTCATACCACCGTTGAGGACTCGATCCAAGTCTTCCGTCTCGTCAAATACATTGCTCCGATATATCGCCTTTATCTTACCCGTGCCTATAATTTAGCGGATTTAATTTTCGCTCCCACCGAATATACCAAATCATTACTGGTCGGATACGGAATTCCAGCAAATAAAATTATTCCGATGTCCAACGGAGTTGATTTAAGCCATTTTTACCAAGATCCGCAAAAAAGAATTACGGGAAGAAAAAAGTACGACCTGAGTCGTCTGTCGGTAATTACCGTTTCACTGGCTATCCCGAGAAAAGGAATAAACACCTTCGTAAAATTGGCGAGGGATTTTCCGGATTTACAGTTTCGTTGGTACGGCAAAATCTACAACAGCCTGATTGCGGAATCTTTACCTAATAACCTACCGGATAACATCAAATTTACCGGCTTTGTCCCTGATATCTTAGAAAGTTATTGCTCTGGGGATATTTTTGTTTTTCCGTCATATGAAGAAAACGAGGGCATGGCGATACTAGAAGCGGCCTCAATCGGCCTGCCTATATTAGTCAGAGATATACCGGTATATAACGGCTGGCTGGAAAATGGGAAAAATTGCCTCAAAGCAAAAAATGACCGTGAATTCAAAGAAGACTTGAAAAAATTAATCGATAATCCGACTCTACGACAGCAACTCGGCAACAACGCCCTAAAACTAGCTCAAGCAAAATCCATTGAGGCGGTTGCCACAAAAACAAAACAAATTTATCGCGAACTATTGAAGAATCAGTGATTATTTTTTCTTATTGACGAAAGCGTTGTAGAAGTATGCAGTAATGACACCGGCTATGGCGCCATCAATAAAGCCCCAAATAGCACCAATGATCCCACCAACAAACCCCGGCTTAAAACCAATATAAAGATTAGCCAAACCATTGACCCATCCAGACCCCCAACCGGTTGGAGCTATCCAACCCAAAAAGAGCATATAAACACCCCAGGTAATGCCCAGACCGAGAGCCATGCCCTTAATACTCATTTTCTCCATCTTGCCTCCTTTCATAACCGATTATAGATCTGTTAATTTTCTTGTAAACCAGCACGGAGTGTCTACTATGTGTTTGGACCCGTTCAAAACCGATTACAGCAGCGGGGAGGACCGGCCCTACTTGAACTTATATTGCGAAATATCTACATTTTATATATGAAAATTACATTTCCTATCCCGCAAAATGACGACAAGCAACATGAACTATGCTCAGTGTGCCACCAAGGCAATGTCTACCGGTTTCAAGACGCTGAAGGAATAGTAAAATTTGAATGCCCGCATTGCGGAGCAATCAAAGACCGGTTCTTGGGTATAGACAACTCACCTAATGGCCGCGTATGGTGGATCGACAGCGATAATGAAATGTGGCACGAAAGCGCCGGCATATTTGTTCGTCGGCCAGACGGTAAATACCTCTTTTTTGAACGAGTAGCTTTTCCGTTTGGCTACACGGTTCCTGCCGGTCATGTCGATAAGTCAGATGACACCGCGGCTGATACGGCTATGCGCGAACTACACGAAGAAGTTGGTATTGGTGCTACGGTAGCGCGTGTTGTGACCACCAACATTATTGGTGATAAATGTATCGGTGGTGCCGATTGCCATAAATGGTCTATTTTTGTTGCCCGGATCAACCACAATATCAATGTCGAGGTCTTAGAAAAGCAAGAGGGTAAGCATCCCGTATGGCTCACTCTGGAAGAGGCGGCCACAAAGGAACTACCGTTTGCCATTCGCTACATCATCGATCACTTTAGTGAAGCAATTGAACGATCTGAATAATACGTACAAATAATATGCCGCCGTCTTCATGTCGCAGCTCATTATAGCCCTTGTTTAGAAGGGCTTTTATTGTGCATTCAGAAACGTAATGATGTCTTGGCCGCCCGGTGTTGCAGCATCCAATATCCCAGCATACGGAAAGCTTCTCAAATTCTTCTTAATAAATGCTAGCCCGGTCTATTTTCAGCTTAGGCGCCGAATTCCTTGAACAATTTGCTGGCTAAAATATTTCGGCTGTTTTGATATTTCTCACTTTGATAATGTTGGTAGCTTCCTTCGATCGTATGATAGGTAATCTGGCAAATTTTTACCTCGGGATAAATCTTGACCGGTTGTAAGCAGCTTAATTCCAAGGTCCAATAACCGCAGAATCCGACATCCCCGAATCCGGCCGTTATATGAACGGCCAGCCCGAGTCTGCCGACCGAAGACCGACCCTCTAAAACAGGAACCGAATCGAGAGTTTCGGTGTATTCCAAAGTTCTGGCTAAATATAATTTATTAGGTTCTAAGATCAATCCTTGAGGAGGAATATTCAGCTTATCGGTCGGATTTTCTTTCTTCATATCCAAAATCTCCTCCCGATAGACTAATAATTCCGGATAAATCTTTAAATTATAGCTGTTCGGGTTCAACTGTTTTTGATCAAATGGCTCAATAATAATCGTTTTTCCCAGGCGCCGTCTGATCTCTTCTCCAGATAAAATCATTTGTTACCGCCGTTGTTTTGCGAAGCAATGTGTTTGTCGAATTTGACCATTCGTCCCATTTTGCTGATCTCGTGGCTGGTATTTATTACACGATCATCCATACCCGTATTCTCAAAGAAAAAGAGAGCGATGTAAAGATCGCTCTCCGCAATAACTAAAAGGACCCGGGTGAAAAACCGGATGGAAAACAGATTTGGCCATCGGTTATTCGTTCGGTAAAATTTTCTATGGCCTTTGAATAATCAGCAAAAAGGTGATCGGAGTCAACCGAACGTTTCAGATCTCGCAGATCTTCGTCGGTTATGTTGTCTTCAACCCGAGAATTACATAAACAATTGTAAATCAGAACCTTTTCACTCAATTCATTTAGCAATGTTTGTTTTTCCAGGTTGGACGAAGCCTTGCCGGCCGACATCTCAATCACCGCGGCAGCGGCTGTATTGATGGCTTGATGATCATTCAAATACAAGCGTTTGATTATGTCGTTTCGATACTCATCCGGGTCATGTAGCCAGTGGCAATGCAAAATATCGATCAGCAAAAAATGAACCGTTCTGATCTGCTTCATTGTTCTTCTCCTTATTTTTAAGATACTCGAATCAGCAAAGATCCTTTATTTTAAATAATCATTGTTGGCTGAGACAAGGCTGTAATTTACAGGTAACGGATTCTATTTGACCTGCTACCATAACCCAAAAAGCAAGGCATAGGTATGTTTGCGGTAATTCAAATATTCGTTTCCGAAATGTTCATAAAGTATTTTTTCCTCTTTTTGAATTCTTTTG
>DAHXOW010000039.1 GCA_027364665.1 bacterium
ATGAACTCTTCCATTCAGGGGGTAGCGATTGCGATGAGCAATTACCGGGAAGATCAAATTCTGAAACGTATTACTACCACACCCTTGCCGCCTTGGAAATTTGTTGTATCAAGCATTCTTGCTAGGTTAGTTTTGAACATCGTTCAAATTGCTTCGATTCTTGCTATTGGTATTTGGATTTTCAACGGCCACATTTACGGAAACACACTCACCGTCTTTGTCTTATCAATTATCGGGGCTATTTTATTCCAGCTTTTTGGTTTCTTCGTTGCAGGGGTTAGTAAAACCACCCAGGCAGCAGAGGGTATGTCTACAGCAATTACCATTCCAATGATGTTTTTAGCCGGGGTATTCTTCCCGATTAGTCAATTGCCTAAGTGGCTGGCTGATATTGTTCAATATTTACCGCTTGCTCCTCTGTTGCAAATCTTAAGAGATGTCGCTCTAGATAGCCAATCTGCTTTTTCGGATCACAGAAGCCTGATCATTCTAGCCATTTGGCTAATTGGCTTATTATTGTTCTCGTTCAAGTACTTTCGCCTCTATAACGAATAGTTTTATTTCTCACCCTTTACCAAATTGACGGTCGGTGTATCATTAATAGCACGAACGAACAATTAGGAGGGTGCATGTACACTAAGATCCGTAAACGTAACGGTCAGTTGGTTGAGTTTCAGGTCGCTAAAATTACTGAGGCCATAGTCAAGGCTGCAAAAGCCACAAAGGAGTTTGGCCCTGACAAAGCCGAAGAATTAACCAAGGAAGTTTTAAAACGTCTGTCTGAGCGATTGGCAACGCGTCGCTTGCCTACAGTCGAGGTCGTCCAAGATGCCGTTGAGGATGTTCTCTTGTCTTCGCCGTATCGCAAGACAGCAAAAGCCTACATCATCTATCGCGAAAAACATAATGAGATGCGCCAGTTGGCAGAAGCACAAAAAGTTGATCTTGTTGATCAATATTTGAATAATTTAGATTGGCAAGTCAATGAAAACTCGAATATGTCATACTCTCTTCAGGGATTAAATAATTATGTCTCTTCTGAGGTGTCTCGCAGCTATTGGTTAAATAAAATGTACAGCCCGGAAATTAGACAGGCTTATATTTCAGGCGACATGCATATTCATGATTTAAATATTTTAGCCACCTATTGTGTCGGTTGGGATTTACAAGATTTGTTGAGAGTCGGCTTTCAGGGAGCTACGGATAAAATCGAATCGAAACCAGCAAAACATCTGCGCACCGCTTTGGGACAGTTAGTCAATTTCTTCTACACAATGCAAGGTGAATCTGCGGGAGCGGTTGCTGTTTCTAATTTCGATACACTGATGGCGCCGTTCATTCGTTACGATAAGCTGAACTTTGCGGAAGTCAAACAAATGCTACAAGAATTTATGTTTAATATGAACGTACCGACACGAGTGGGTTTTCAAACCCCGTTCACAAATGTTACTTTGGATCTTCAGCCGCCAACCACTCTAGCGGATCAGGCGGTAATCATCGGCGGACAACCTCAGGAAACTACTTACGGTGATTTTCAACAAGAAATGGATATCTTTAACCGAGCCTTTACCGAGGTGATCGTTGCCGGAGACGCCAAGGGCAGGGTTTTTACTTTTCCTATTCCTACATATAACATCACGAGTGATTTTGATTGGGATAATCCCAATTTGGCCAGTCTCTGGCAAATGACCGCAAAATACGGAATACCTTATTTTTCCAATTTTGTTAACTCAGATATGAAGCCAGAAGATGCCCGCAGTATGTGTTGCCGCTTACGTTTGGATAATCGCGAACTAAGAAAACGCGGCGGCGGTTTGTTCGGAGCAAATCCTTTGACAGGATCGATCGGGGTAGTCACCATCAATCTACCAAGGTTGGGCTATAGGTCGCGCGACAAACGTGAATTTATGTACAATTTGGCCTATATCATGGATCTGGCCAAAGAAAGTCTTGAAATAAAGCGTAAAGTTATTGAGAGGCTGACTGACGCAAACCTTTACCCATATACAAGATTTTACCTGAGGGATATCAAAGCTAGAGATAATCAATATTGGACGAACCATTTCTCTACCATCGGACTAATTGGTATGAATGAAGCCTGTCTTAATCTTCTGGGCCAGGATTTGACCTCGGAAGAAGGACAGGCTTTCGCTAATCAGGTTTTAGACTTTATGCGCGACCGTTTACAGAATTATCAAGACGAGACTGGTCATTTATACAACCTTGAAGCAACTCCGGCTGAAGGCACTAGTTATCGCTTGGCTAAAAAAGATAAAGCTAATTACCCAGATATTATTGTGGCAAACGAAGATCGTTTTCAGGAAGAGGAGCAAGAACCATTTTATACTAATTCTTCTCATATCCCTGTTGATTATACTGACGATTTGTATGAATTACTTGACCTGCAAGATGAAATGCAAACTAAATATACCGGCGGAACCGTTGTCCATCTTTTTGTCGGTGAAGAAATTACTGACATAAATGCCATTAAATCCCTGGTTAAACATGTCTGCCAACGTTACCGTTTGCCTTATTTCACCATCACCCCAACTTTCTCGATTTGCCCGGATCATGGATATATCGCGGGAAAAGTGCCGAAGTGCAAAAAATGTGGGCAAAATACCGATGTTTATTCAAGAATTGTCGGCTATATTCGTCCGGTCAGAAATTGGAACGTCGGTAAAAAGGCAGAATTTGCCAATCGCCAAACCTATCGAATATCTGTACCGAAAACTAAAAAACGACAAATGGTTACTGCCTAAATGCTGATCGGAGGGTTGCAAAAAATTACCCTGATCGATTACCCAGGCAAGGTTGCTGCGACAATCTTTACCCTTGGATGTTCTTTTCGTTGTCCTTTTTGTCATAATCCTGAATTGGTATTACCAAAGCAGTTCACCAAACCCATTCCTGAAGAAACGGTCATTTCCTTTCTTGCTTCACGAGTTGGAAGATTAGACGGCGTTTGTCTAACCGGCGGCGAGCCAACTTTACAGAAAAATCTTCCTGAGTTCATCACACAAATTAAGAACCTTGGCCTAAAAGTTAAGTTGGATACCAACGGGTCGCAACCGAAAGTACTGGAGAAAATTATTAAATCCGGGTCAGTCGATTATTTTGCCATGGATATTAAAGGACCCTTATCTAATTATGCAACAATTACAGCGTCAAAGGGATTTGAAAAAGAAATAAATGAAAGCATCTCCTTGATCATGAACTCGGGTCTTGAATACGAGTTTCGAACCACCGTATCTAAGCCTTTGTTGTCAGTTAGAGACTTTGAGTACATAGGTAAAATGATTTCAGGGGCAAGTTCCTATTGGCTACAAAACTACGTTAAATCAAAACAGATTGACAGCCAAATAACTCTCGAGCCATTTAGCGACGCGGAGTTGATGGAGGCGCTTAATTTAGTCAGACCATATGTTATTCAAGCAAATGTCAGATCGCTAGTTGCCTAATTTAAAAAATTTGCTATGCTCTTAAGACATGAAACCGACTCTTAACTGGTGGAAAAGAAAAACCGTAATCACCTTGATAGTCGTGATCGTTCTTGCTGGAATCGGTCTGATTTATCATTTTTCACACACAAAACAAGAAGGCGGGACGATTACTAAATCCGGACCCGAGTCGACTCAAGCACCAGAACCGCCGCAGGTTAATATAACCCCATCTCCCGCGATTCCAAGCTATCAGCCCGGAACGACTAACCGTTCAGCGAATAACAGCCTCACTTCAACAGGGCCCAACGTCGTTTGGATCCTAGTCATTGCGTTTTCTCTGGCCTTAATCAAATTTGGTTGGACACAAATTAAGGCACACAAAAACGCTTCCCAAGCTTAGGAAGCGTTTTTGCTGTATTAATTGATTTACAATTTATTATCGGCTATTACGATCGTCGTGGCTTTTTTTCTCACGGGCTTCATTAACAACCAGCGGACGATTCTGTACCATCTGACCGTTTAAAGCTTTAACGGCGATTTCAATCATACCAGGCTCTTCAACGGTGACAAAACCGAATCCCTTGGAACGATTATTATCGCTGAACCGGTCACGAATTACCGCAGCGCTAACAACTTTAACACCCTCAACACCAGAAAAAATCTCGGCAAGTTTGGCATCATCTACCGTCCAAGGTAAATTACCGACATAAATATTATTTTCTTTTTCCATCTCTACCTTTGGCAAACTACTAATCGACCCTAAGCCTCTGCTCTTACGAACTTTACACTTTGAGCTCATCTTATCAGAAACTATCTACAAAGTAAAGTACTCAAGTTGGCGAAAGTTTCTTTCAAGAAAATAAAATACCTAATTAAAAAACAAACAGTGACTTAATTTAGCCGATTTAAACAAATTTTGTCTGAGCAATTGTTTGTTGATTCTTACTAATTTCTTGATATATTATTCGTCTCTAAGCGAATTGACCGGATCCAACTTAGCCGCTCTCCTGGCAGGAAAATAGCCTGCAACTATAGCAACCAAGATGGAAAAACCTAGAACTCCTAAAGCCAAATATGGAGCAATATAGAAATTGATCGTTTTGGCCGCACCGGAATTCTGTAGAACCATATGATTAAATATGACGGTTCCCAATTTTGCGCCCGGATAGCCCAACAAAAGCCCTACAACACCACCGATTAAGCCAACTAAACCAGCTTCCAAAAGAAAGATCATCTGGATATCACGATTCCTTGCTCCAACTGCCTTCATAATGCCAATTTCTTTCGTTCTTTCCAAAATGGACATCATCATAGTGTTAATAATTCCAAAAGCAGCAACCAGCATGGCAATCCCACCAATAATACCCAAAGCAATTTGTAACGAGGTTAAGGCGCTAGCAACACTGTTCGCTTCGCTTGCATAAGCATGAGTATTGTAACCTTGATTTTGCAAATTTGTATTTAGACTATCCACCGAAGCCGAATTTTTGGCTACTACCACGATGGAATCGTACACTGATTGACTGGCGGGGCCGGCAACCTGCTTAGCCATAGAGGCCGCCGTTTGATTAGGAATCATTACCTGATAGTCAGTAGTATCAGACTGGTTTAGAACACCGACTACTACGTCGCGAAATTGTTGTCCCCCGGGAGACAAAACCAAAGTAACAGTTTGGCCGATGATTTTAACTGGGTTTTTAAAGCCAACCGCTTGGGCCAAACCATAAGGGATGACAACTGCATTTTGATTATCCGATTTAAAATTACTTCCAAATTGTAAGTTGTCAGTAATAGATGATTGATCCTGACTTAACGGAGAGTCGCTTGAGGCGAATAAGCGACCCGCCTGTCCGTTAATAGTTAAACGTCCGATAAATTGATTGATCGAATATGCACTGGCGACTCCAGACATCTTGGTTAAATCAGTCAACGTATTATCGGTTAAATTCTTGACGCTTCCGAGAGAAAAACTGGTGCTGCTGTCCGCCCGAAAAATTGCTCTTTCCGTTCCTGATGATTGGATGACGATCTGGTTTATTT
>DAHXOW010000060.1 GCA_027364665.1 bacterium
GGAGGCTTTATATTTAACAAAGTTTGCTGATTCGGTAACGATAGTTCATCGGCGATCCGAACTAACAGCTAGCAAGATCCAACGGGATAAAGCGTTTAATCACTCGAAAATAGATTTTATTTGGAACGCAGAGATCGTTGAGTTTAAAGGTGAAACAAGATTAGAATCAGTTGTTTTGAAACACCTGGCTGACGGCAAGTTAGAAGATAAAAAAATTGACGGAGTTTTTGTGGCCATAGGACATAGACCAAATACCCAATTATTTACTGGACAGCTAGAGATGGATAGTCATGGTTACCTTAAGTCTCACGATGACACGCTCACAAACGTTGACGGAGTATTTGTTTCGGGTGATGTTTCTGATTTTCGTTATCGACAGGCTATTACGGCCGCTGGATCTGGATGTCGGGCAGCAGTAGACGCGGAAAAATTTTTAGCTCATGGCTTGGAACACTAGCGGGTTGTGGTAATATTACAGATAAAGGGGCTTTGGACTTGATAGAATTCGTGCATGTTACGAAGAGATATGGTCAGCATAGTGCGGTAAGCGATTTGAATTTTTTCATAGATCGCGATGATTTTGTTACCCTTGTAGGGCCGTCTGGATCAGGTAAATCAACTTTAATCAAATTGTTGATTGCTGAGGAGCGACCCACTTCCGGACAAATTGTTGTGGCTGGTCGCGACATCACCACACTCACCAATCGAGAATTGCCATATTATCGGCGTAAAATTGGGGTTGTTTTTCAGGATTTCCGACTTTTACCACATAAAACTGTTTATGAGAATGTTGCCTTTGCTTTAGAGGTGAGCGGTGCTAACAATGAGGTGGTTCACGAAAAAGTTTCTGAAGTTTTGGAGTTGGTTGGTTTAACGGAAAAAAGCAGCAGTATGCCAGATGAGCTATCCGGCGGAGAAAGACAACGGGTTTCAATTGCAAGGGCCTTAGTGCATGAGCCAAAACTCTTAATAGCTGACGAGCCGACCGGGAACCTTGATCCGATTAACACTTGGGAAATTATCGATTTGCTTTTCAAGATAAACAAACAGGGAACGCTTTGTGTTTTAGCAACCCATGATAAGGAAGTTGTGGACGCTTTAAAAAAACGAGTAATTACTTTAAGGGAAGGAAAAATAATTGCTGATCAGGAAAAAGGTAAATATGTGCTTTAGCGTTTTAAATAAAGTTGGGACTAATCGATGGTAAATGTCTATCGCGTATTGAGAACCGGTTTTGTTGATTTTTGGCGCAATCGTTGGCTAGCACTTGCGACTATTGCGGTAATGACCGTGACGATTTTTACAATTGCTTTATCTATTTTGTTGAATTTTGCAATTAATCAGACGGCCAAAACCCTTGAGAGTCAACTGGACGTCAAAGTCTTTTTCAATGATGCGGCGACAATGGATCAAATCAATACTTTGGAAAACGCTCTTAAAGCCAGAAATGATGTACAGAGTGTAAGTTTTACCTCGAAACAACAGGCTTTGCAGCAATTCCGTGAAGAATCGAAATATCGTCAGACTGTGCTTCAACTATTAAATCAGGGATATGGCAATGATTTGCCGAGCAGCATTTCAATTAAGGCAACCGATCCCTCTTATTTGTCGGATATTGCCAGTTTTGTCTCCCAACCAACCTATTCACCTTTGATTAAACAGGTAAGTTATCAAGAAAATAAACAGCTGATTGATAAGTTTATTTCGTCGGCTAATTTTATCAAGGAATTGGGCTGGATATTAAGCGTTTTGTTTATCATTATTTCCATATTAGTTATATACAACACAATTATGTTGATGATCTTTAGTCGACGAGAAGAAATAGAAATTATGCAGTTAGTAGGTGCTTCATCATGGTATATTCGTGCGCCGTTTATTCTTGAAGGCGTGGTTTATGGGTTGGCGGCCTCGATAATCACAACCGTTATTCTGCTATTAGTTGCTCATAGTGTGGCTCCGTACATTGATAACTATATAAATAGTCCTTCTTTTCATTTCACAAAATTCTTTATGGACCATTTACTGTTTATTACGGCAACGGAGATTTTTGTTGGAGTGGTAATCGGTGCTGCGTGTAGTTACCTTGCGATACGCAAACACCTAACATAGTGGTTGAGTTTGCATACCGATTGTGTCGTTGTTATAATTTATTCTGCCAAAACGACGAAAGAGGATACGTGATTTTAAAATCTAAGCTCTATAAAGCGACCAGGTTTTTTGTGCCGATCTCTTTTTTGTTATCATTGTCACTGGTTCAATCGCCGGTTCTGGTAAATGCTAGTACGTACTCGGATTTGTTAAATCAGCAAAGTAATTTAAATAACAAAATAAGCCAGAGCGAGCTATCTCAGCAAAGCCAACAATCTTTAGCGGATCAATTGAAGAGTCAGGTGGATAATTTAAATTCATCTATACAATCTGCTCAAAACTCGATTAACAGCATCAATAATAATATCGTCAATGTTAATTCGCAAATCAGCGATTTGAATTTGCAAATTGGCGAAAAAGAAACAGAGATTAATGATGAAAAATCCAAATTGGAATTAGCTGTTAGCGAAATGTATATTGAACAATCAACCGATACACCAATATTGGATTTAGCACAAGAAAATGTTTCTTCTGCCATCACGCAACAACAAAATTATCAAGCTGTTGAGAGTCAAATATCGCAAAAGGCCGCAGAAATTCAACAAATGAAACAGCAGCTGGAACAACAAAGACAAAGCCTCGTTGGTAAGCAAAACAGTTTGAAAGCAATGCAACAACAACAACAAGCACAAAAGGATGCACTAAACAGCCAATTGGCTTTGAAAAATCAACTACTCGATCAAACAATATCCACCGTTGCGCAACTACAACAAACCATCAATCAATACCAGGTTCAACTGGCAAGTGTGAACAGCAGCATAGAATTATTAAATTATATTGGATTACGCGGTTCTTTTGTTCCAGCTTCTGGCGACTTGGTAGTTGTAAATAATTGGGTAAATAGTGGTGATTATTATGCTCAGTGGCAACAGCCATGGGGTAGCATGGCGATGGGGAGCGGCTGGACTATGGCTGATTCGGGTTGTTTAGTGACATCATTAACCATGGTTGCTAATTATTATGGTATTAAAATTAACCCTGGCAACATGTTATCAAGCCTAAAGCAGAACGGTTTGATTGGGAGCAATGCTTTTACTAGTTCTAGCGGATCGATAGTTTTTTCTGGAAAGACCTTTTCTTGGACCTCGGAAGGGGCGAATTGGGGTGACATTGAAAATCGTTTAAATAACGGAATGCCGGTAATTGCTCATCTAGGACCAGAGGGACATTATGTGGTGATAAGCGGAAAGGATAGTTCTGGTAGATACATTGTTGAAGACCCATACTATTCTCCAACGCAAAACTCTGGCTATTCATCGGACGATGTAGATCAATTCTATCTACCTACAGCTAATTAGTGTTGCGAAAGTGCTAAATTAAAGCATCGGGAGAAACTGAATGAATCAAAAACGGTTTACATCTATTAGGATTATCGGCATCATACTTGCCCTGGTTGGCATGTTTGCTTTGGGATTTGGTACGGCGAACAGTATGAATGGTGGCTGGCTAGGTGAGCAGATACTGGCCTGGCATTATGGATCGGGTTCTTCTGGGAATACCGCTAACTTCTCTCTGTTTTGGAACGTTTGGAATGACGTTCACCAAAAATATGCGGGTAAAATTAATGACCAGCAACTGGTTTATGGAGCGATCAGCGGTATGGTAAATGGTCTTGGCGATCCGTATACGGTTTTCATGAACCCTTCGGACGCCAAACAGTTTTCTCAGGATATTCAGGGGCAATTTTACGGGATCGGGGTAGAAATCGGCGTACAAAACTCCACTTTAGTTGTTATTTCTCCTCTTGATGGTTCTCCGGCCCAGAAGGCCGGTATAAAAGCCGGCGATACAATTGTAAAGATAAACGGACAAGACGTGTCGAATATGACACTAGACCAGGCTGTGGCGGCGATAAGAGGCCAAAAAGGCACGACAGTGAAGTTAACTATTTTACCAAAAGGAGCGTCGTCAACATCCGATGTCAGCATAGTCAGAGGTTTGATAGAGGTAAAGTCGGTAAACTGGTCAATTAAGAATGGTAACATTGGTTATGTGCGGATAAGTCAGTTTAGTGACGATACGGTCAGCCTGATGCAACAGGCGCTGAATTCTTTTAAAAAGCAAAATGTTAAAGGTGTGATTCTTGATTTGCGAGATAACCCGGGTGGCTATCTTACAGGAGCTCAAGATGTTGCCAGCATGTTTATATCTAAGGGAATAGTTGTCTCCGAGAAGGATAAGCAGGGGCAGGTAACCAGTTTGTTTGCAACAGGGAATGTTATTCTGCCGCAGACTCCACTGGTGGTTTTGGTAAATGGCGGATCTGCTTCCGCGGCCGAGATAGTATCGGGTGCTATTCAGGATGATAAACGGGGTACTTTGGTTGGAGAAAAAACTTTTGGTAAAGGAAGTGTGCAAGATGTTCTTGATCTGGTCGGCGGATCAAGCCTTAAAGTTACCATTGCTCACTGGTTGACACCAAAAGGTCACATGATCGATAAAAAAGGTATTGAACCTGATGTAATAGTTCCACTTTCTAGTGCTGATGCTGCAGCCGGAAAAGATCCTCAGTTGGATAAAGCAATTTCTATTTTGAACGGACAAAAATGAAAGTTTTTTTACTGCAAAATGTTTCCGGCATAGGAAAAGCCGGTGAGCTGGTAGAGGTCAAAGACGGTTTTGCAAAGAACGCATTACTGCCGAAAGGACAGGCTGTCTTGCCGGGTAGCCAGTCGGCGCAACGGTTCGTTTTGGATATGAAACGAGGCCAGATTGAGCGTGACCGTCAGGAGAAAATGTACAAAGAAAAAGCCGCTCTTTTAAACGGTCGAAAATATACAATTTCAGTAAAAGTCGGTGATAACGGCAAAGTGTTTGGGAGCGTAACCAAAAATGACCTGACTAAACTGGTTGGAGTTAATAAGGATCAAATAATTCTTGACGGACAAATTAAGAGCCTGGGAAACCATGAGATAGGTCTGGATTTCGGCAACAATATCCGTTCGCGGATTATTATTGAAGTTGTGCCTCATTCATAAATCGGATAAAGTAGAGCCGAGGGGCAATGGATCAAAACAATAATGAAAAGCCTTGGATTATGCCAGACGAAGCAACCGATTCGAGTGTTGGTTCTTCTGTAAATGTTTCTTCCGCTGATAGTGTTTCGAAGGAGAATTCTGGCTTAGTTGGCTCTGACCCTGTTCATTCCGCAGCTCCGGTTGTCTCGGTTCCCGATAGTGTCCATGCGGAGCCCGAATTTCAATCATCTAATCAACCTAAATCCGCTTCAGACTCTATCCCGGCTACTTCGGTAACACTTTCTGTCGGGACCAATAATCCCGATCATTCTCCTGCGCCCGTGTCGGTTCCAACCCCCCCTAGTCCTCAGCCCCCAGTCTCGACATCTGTTACTCACAGTCAGCCAAAAATATCCGAGCACCGTCATAAATCAAGACTGTCCTTGTTATGGTGGCTGCTAGCGGTTTTGGTTCTTGTCGTCTTAGGGATTATTGGCGCCGTTTATGCCGATGATAATGGACAGTGGGACAATGGGTTATCAGCCAAACTAGGTTTTTTGCCAGTATCATCATGGTGGAATGGTCTTTCGGCCGTGCCTTCTGCCGCTTCTGGCCAGGTGTTGGCGGCTATTACACAGCAACCAGGGCTTGAGTACACCGGAACAATGACTGTCAGTCAAGCAACAGGCGAGTCAACTGGCAGTGCGGTGGCTCAGTCCAATGTTTTTTTTAATTTATTAGCCGTGCCAAGCACTAATTTTGATTTTACTTATGTGAGAAACAATTATTCTGCCAAGTTCAGTTTTAGTGACACTGGAGTAATTACGGCAGGGGAATATCGTGTTGTTGGAGGCCAAGCTTATTTTTCCGGTAATTTCGGATCCACTAATGGTTCAACCAGTACTAGTTGGCTTAAACTAGGAAATGCTCCTAGCTTTTCGATTGGTTCAATCTTTAACATTTTGGCTGATGATATAAAACAAGCATCTTTTGTTGGTAATGAGAAGATTAATAATACGGATGTTTACCATTTTAATACCACGATATCTGGCAATTTGATTCCGATTTTTGCTCAATCTAATCCAAACGGTTTGTTAGGTAGTTGGGCTAAAGGTCATGGGCCTTTGGATATTTGGGTTTCTCGAATCACACATCTCCCTTATGAGTTTAAGCTGTCTTTAAATAATCCCAGTACGGGTCAAATATTAGTTGTTTCGGCCGTTTTAAGCCCGCAAATGGCATCCCGGTCCATTACTGCTCCCAGCGGTTCAAATGTTATTTCTGCAACCGTAACCCCAGATCAACAAAGAAAAAACGATTTAAAAACTATTGCAAGCGCTCTTCAAAAATATTATGCATCTAATGGTGTGTTTCCCAAATCACTATCTACAGATAAGTTAAATAATCCCGATTCCATTTTAGTTCAAGCGCTTGTTCCAAATTATTTGACAACCATGCCCTCCGATCCTAACTCTAAATATTATTACGCGTACACGTCTAATGGCTCGACTTACAGTTTGTCGGCAGTTTTGGATAACGCAAATGATCCAGATGGAGTGAAGAGCGGTTCGTTAACACTTTATATTTTAAACGGTAACTGATTGACAAATAATGGATAACTTTGTAAAAGTAAACAGGTAAATATTAAGGAGAGGTTATGGCTTATGCTATCGTTATTATCGCTATTTTATTGGTTCTATACATTGTTATCTTGTATAACCGCTTGGTTACTTTGAAAACTCGTTCGGAGGAAGCCTGGAGTGATATTGATGTGCAGTTAAAGCGCCGCCATGACTTGATCCCGAATTTAGTCGAAACTGTTAAGGGTTATGCTAAGCATGAAAAGGATTTGTTCCAAAAGGTGGCCGATGATCGTGCGGCTGCTTTAGGCGCGACCAACATCAGTGACCAGGTTAAATCGGAAAATGCCTTAACACAAAGCTTGAAGTCAGTTTTTGCAATCGCTGAAAATTATCCTGAATTAAAAGCTAGTACCAATTTTGCCAAGCTACAAGATGAATTGACTGATACGGAAAACAAATTAGAGGCCGCTCGTCGTTTTTATAACGCGAATGTTCGTGATTTGAACATTAGTGTAGCCAGCTTCCCGTCTAACGTTATAGCTAATATTTTTAAATTTAATTCGAAACAACTTTTTGATGTTCCAGAAGCTGAGGCTGTCCCAGTAGATGTTAAATTTTAATTTAAGAGGTTTTGCACGGTGTACAATCAGATAGACAATAACAGGCGTAAGACTTATTTAATCGTCGCCGTTTTTATGGCGGTGATGTTGACTTTGGGTTGGATTTTCAGTTATCTATTTAATTCATATGTTTTTTTGATTATCGCCTTTGCGATTGCTGTTGTTCAGGTTTGGTTTAGTTATTATCATGGAGATACGCTAGCTTTAGCGGTTAGTCACGCGCAAGCTGTTACCAAAGATCAAGCTCCTGATTTATACAGGATTGTCGAGAATCTAACGATGACTGCCGGTTTGCCAATGCCAAAAATTTATATTACACCGGATCCTGCGCCGAATGCTTTTGCAACCGGAAGAGACAAAGATCATGCCTCGTTAGCAGTAACCGAGGGATTGCTGAACAGATTGAATAAGACCGAGCTAGAAGGTGTTATCGCTCATGAATTATCGCACATCGGCAATCGGGATATTCTTGTCATGTCAGTAACAATGGTTCTGGTTGGGGCGATCGTTATGTTATCCGACTTCTTTTTGCGCTCACTTTGGTTTAGATCAGACAATAATCGGAACAGCGAAGGATCTTCATGGCTATTGATCATCGGAATCATTTTAGCCATCCTATCACCCTTAATTGCTAGTTTGTTACAATTGGCGGTTTCCCGCAAAAGAGAATATATGGCCGATGCTAGCGGCGCTTTGTTGACCAGGTATCCTCAAGGCTTGGCCGAGGCTTTAAAAAAAATCTCACATTGGCAAGGAGAGGATTCTAACATTAATCGGGCAACCGAGATGCTTTATATTGAAAACCCTTTGCAAAAACAGAATAATTTTTTGAGCAACCTGTTTTCGACACATCCGCCGGTTGAGGACAGAATAAAAAGATTGGAAGCGATGGCTTAAATGGATTATGCCCAGGCAAAACAAAGAATTCTAGATTTGCGCCGCAGCATTAATCGTTACCGTTACGACTACCATGTTCTCGATAAGATGACGATCTCAGAAGACGCTTTGGATAGTTTAAAACACGAATTGAGTCTTCTTGAAGCAGAATATCCCGACCTAATTACCCCCGATTCTCCAACTCAACGGGTGGCTGGCCAGCCGCTGCCGGAATTCAAAAAAGCTTATCATATACAACCTATGTTATCGCTAAACGATATATTTTCCACCGCAGAATTTACTCAGTGGATTGAAAGGACTCAGAAACTGATTAACGGAGAACCTTTCGATTTTTTTGTTGAACCAAAGCTGGACGGTTTGGCCATCAGTTTGGTTTATCAAGACGGCCAACTATTGTATGGTTCGACACGTGGCAATGGCATGGTCG
>DAHXOW010000032.1 GCA_027364665.1 bacterium
CTCACCATCAATCAAAGTTTGCGGAATTTCTGCTTTTGTTTTCTTTTCCAATGCCTCAGCAACTTTACCTTGAGTGTCTAATCTCGCCTCTTCCTTTGACCTCTCTATTAGCTGTTCTTTTATATCTTTTTTCATATCATCAACGGTTTTAAACTGGTATTGGGAAGCAAATTTATCGTCAAGCTGAGGTAAATTAATCAATTGCAAATCGTTAACTGTAACTTCAAATTCAGCTTCTCTGCCAGCCAACGATTGCTCATTATACTTTTTTGGAAAAGTAATTTTAAAAGTTTTTTTATCGCCTTTTTTCAGGCCGATAAGTTCTTCCTCAAATCCGGGGATAAGATTTCCTTCACCTAAAACGAGAGGATGGTTGTTACTTGACATGTCTTCGCGATAAACACCTTTCGTTTGTCCCCTGTAGGAAATAACCATTAAATCCCCAGTCTGCGACGCTCGGTCCAGAGGAGACAAAGCAGCTTTTCCCCTCCGCAAATTCAAGATAAATTGATCAACATCATTTTCAGTTACCTCTTTAGCTTGTATGGGTTTAACTTTGATTTTTTGCCAATCACTTATTTCGACTTTCGGGTAAATATCAACTTCGGCCTTAAAAGACAATTCATTTTGGGCGTTGATAAGATCAATATCGGGTTGATCAATAGGGTTTAAATTATATTGTTTGATTGCGTCATAATAGGCGCCGGGTATTGCCTTTTCAATTGCTGATTGTCTGATTTGAGCTCGGCCAAAATGATTTTCTACAAGGCTTTTAGGCGCTTTGCCCTTACGGAAACCTGGCAATTTGACTTCTGCCATATAGCTCTCTAGCGCTCTACCATAATATACAGAAAACTCATCTTCAGACAATTCGATATTTAAACTAACTCGTGAGCGGGGCAATTCTTTAAGATCAACCTTCATTTATATTATTCCTCTCAAATTTGTAAACAGGCAGATTATACTAGGATTAATCAAGCTTTTAAAGTCTTCGATATAAGACAAAACGTTAATTAAGATTATTAATAGCTGGCAACGTTTCTCCGGCCAAAAATTTCAAAGTTGCCCCTCCACCCGTCGATACAAAAGTCATCTTTTCGACTAAATGACGCGCCTTAAGAAAACCGATGGTGTCACCGCCAGATACGATAGTAGCCGTCTGGTGCTGTTTCGCTAAAAAATCCCCGACCATAACCGAGCCTGTACTAAACTTACGAACTTCTGTTTTACCTAGATTGCCATTCCAAAACACCTCTTTAGCTCCAGATAATGTAGCTTGAAAACGGAGAACTGTCTGATGACCAATATCTAGAATTGATCCATCATCCCAAACATAATCGACCGGTAGCACCAACTTGTCTCCTAACTGATTAATTAGCGTTTTTGCTAATTCTAACTGCTCATCTTCCACCAAAGATTGATGAACATCCATTCCGCCAGCCTTTAGAATAGTATTGGCAATTGCACCACCTATTAGAAACTTATCTACCCTGTCCGAAAGTCTTTTTATCACAGG
The DNA here is from genome assembly GCA_027364665.1 of bacterium. Taxonomy (GTDB): domain Bacteria; phylum Patescibacteriota; class UBA1384; order CAJBMM01; family CAJBMM01; genus DAHXOW01. Next base: position 1,517 of record DAHXOW010000032.1, read on the forward strand.
AAGCTTGTCTTTAATTTTAGCTCCACCCATTAAAACAACAAATGGGTGGTTCGGATTATCCAATAACCTATTCAGATTATCAAGCTCTTTTTGAACAAGTAAGCCAGCACAATGAGGCAAATAATTAGCTACTGCAAAAGTCGACGCCTGCTCTCTATGGGCAGTTGCAAAAGCGTCAAAAACATAGATATCGGCTTGTTTAGCCATTTGCTTAGCCAGACCGTCATCATTATTCATTTCTCCAGACAGGAATCTGATGTTTTCAACCAAATAAACACGGTCGGTGATTTGAAAAACAGGCAACCCGTTTACAAACCAGTTTTCAAAAATTTTTGGCCTATTCCCAACTCGATCGTCAAAACAGCTTAAAAGATAATCAGCAACTGGTCGCAATGACAGCGAGTGATTATAGCCAGTTGGTTCACCGCGATGACTTAGAATGATGACTTGTGCCGCATGATTATTCAAAAGATAACGAATCGTTGGCAACGCAGCATCGATTCTTTCCGTGTCTTCAATTGTATTGTCTGTCTCAAATGGAACATTAAAATCCAGCCTGCATAAAACCCGTAAACCGTTAAACTTAAAATCGGACAAAATTTTCATTTACCACCCACCATCTTTTCACATATTTTGACGAATTCGCTTGCTTTCAAGCTAGCGCCGCCAACCAAAACTCCATCTATTCCATCCAAACCTGTAAAATGTTCTATATTCTCCGCGGTAACACTACCACCGTACAAAACCGTCGCTTCTGCGCCCATAATCTGTTTAATACGTTGGCCAACTCGATCTGCATAATCACTTTCAGCCGAATCCGCGGTACCAATTGCCCATATTGGTTCATAGGCTACGATAATTTTGCCATAATCCTCTTTTTCAACATCATCCAAAGATCCTTTTAATTGGGCGATTACCAGATCAACGCTATTATCGGCACGATGCGCTTCACCTACGCACAAAATAGGTATTAAATCATTAGCCAATAAGGCTCGGACCTTTTCGCTAATAAATTCGTTTGTTTCCTTAAAGTAATGCCTTCTTTCGGAATGGCCGACAATACAATATCGACACAGATCCTTAATCATGGTCACCGAAATTTCGCCGGTATAGGCTCCAGATGCCTCTGGATAACAATTCTGTGCACCCAAAGAAACAGTTTCTCCAGATATTTCCAATACAGAAGCTACTTCCTGTAACCATATATTAGGGGGGCACAAAACTACCTGCACACCGCTGATATTTCTAAGGTTATTTCTTATTAGAGTCGACAGCACACTTGCATCGGCTAGACTGGTATTCATTTTCCAGTTTGCTACCACCAGCGGTAAACTCACAAAATCCTCCTTTAAAAAATATCTAATTTATCAATTTGGACAAAGAGATGTACACACTAGCATCGTTATTCAAACCAAGTTTCTCGGCTGCCACATATGCAGTTTTGAAATCAGCTTCTTTTGTTGCCTTATCTAAAGCAAGGCGATACAAACCATTTGCTTCTGTGTTTCCGGCCATTTCTGCAACCTGTGCGGCCATAAAAAATTCTTTTTTACTTTTCAGCGATGCGATCTCTTGAGAATAAGCAGACTGGCAGGCCGTATTGCTACCGTGTTGTGATAAAAAATTAATGTATTCTTTAAAAACCGGCAATCGTTGGTTAACATACACCGCATCCAGCTGATGACGAAAAATGTCTGGGATTTTTTCGGTCTGATGACAATCATTGGCAATATCTCTAGCACGATCATATAAATCACCTCGCACTGCCAAATCAATCGCCAAATCAAAATTACCCAATCGTTCGGCCTCATCAACTAAATCACGGTAGAGCAAGCTGGAATTAACATAACCAATTCGGTCAATATGGTCTGCTTCGAGTTTTAGAGATTCGACAATCTTCCCGGCCTTTCTAGCAGCCAGGGATGCCAAATGAAATTCATGTTGACTAACAAAACTGTCAATAGCTTTTTTAAATAAATCATCAGACTCAATCTTGAAGCCGTTTGCTGCGGCGACTTCTGCGGCTTTTTGCAACATGCCTGATTTTTGATATAACTCGATGGCTTCATTCGGATGATGATTTAATTCAGCACAACGCGCAGCATCTTCTAGTCTATTCTCACGAATATAATCAACCTGTGCCGATTCAAATTTTCCAATTTTCTCCCAAGCTTGTGCGGCATCATAAAAACGCCCTTTTTTTTCAAAATTCGGAGCAACCATCCTCACAACCTGATTTAGCAAATCTGTCGCATTGGGATTTCCAATAAATCTATCCGCCAATCTTGTGTATAGGTTTTCTAAAAATACTAGCTGATCGTTGCTTGGCACATGCGTCAACATCTCCAACAGATCAACCTTCTGTTCTAAGTCAGGAAACAAATTATTCATATTTGTTATTATACACTGTTATCTGGCAAAATAATCACGAACTTGTTGCGCTTTAGCCGGACCGATGACCCTTGCCAGATCTGTCTGAGAGACAGACCGCAAGCGATTGATTGAACCAAAAGTTTTTAATAGAAGAATTCGACTCTTCTTACCAATTCCCGGGATATT
>DAHXOW010000033.1 GCA_027364665.1 bacterium
ACTCGCTCGGTCGTTGAGTTATCAATTTTAAAGCCATATATAGCAACCGCAAAAATGACCACAAACAATATCAATACAGCCAACAAAACGACAAGAACCAAAGAAGACCAGCGCAGCCAAAGATTTTGAGCTCTAATTTCCTGCCATTTCTGCCAATATTTTTGACAAAATTGTTTCATTCTCACCTTTTTAATGCAAAGTCATATCAAGTATTGGTTTCATTGTAACAAGAACCAAACCGCTCAACAAGACAGCCATTGCACAGTGGCTAATCAAAGACGATCCATCAGGCTCACGACCATCACCAGAGAAATTCCACATTAAATAAGTTAAAATCGTCAATAAAATAGCCTTGTCCAAGGGTTGATTAAAGTCAATCCAATAAGCAAAAAATCCAACTGCCTGAGCCGTTAAAACGCCAATCATCGCGGATAATAATAAATGATGATATTGCCAAAATGTTAACCAAGCCAGCAAAGAGCCAGCTAAAATCATCATTAAAATCAAGGGCTGTAACTCAAGGTTATATAACAAAAACAATGTCCATAAACCTGTTAAAGCAGTTAAAAGAGCCAAAAACTCTTCACCTTGCCAAAAGGCTATTCCAGCTAAAATAATCAGTAAAGAAACTTGAAAATCAGGTAAGATTAACTTCACCTGTAAAAAAACAATCAGGCTGATAAGAATTAAAAGGACAATTAACGTTGAAAAATTCAACCTAATTTGTTTGGCCATAATTTGAACCGATAATTATTACAAAATCACTGTTAGAATTATCTGATTGCTTGCTAGATGGCGTATCAGCAACATTAAAACGCTTAGACAAATAGTTTGCCGTGAAAGGATCTTGACCGGAAGAATTATCCAATAGCTGGGTTTGAGTCTGAGTAGTCTGGCTGTCAACAACCTTTGATACGTTGTAACCATAGCTTTTAAGCATATAAGAGACTTGATCAGTCAGCGCGCTATTACCGCTGGCATTTCTAACTTCTATCGTGGCGTTTTCTTTAGCGATATATGGGTCTGTAAAAATTTGATGAGCATATTCGGCAACTGATTTATACGTATAATCACCATCCTTAGGAATCTCCACATAGCCCCTTGAATCATCGGCAGATGTTAACGGGCTACCGGCGGATGTGTCAAGCACTTTGGTAGTAATATTAGAAGCATTAACGTCTTTCATCATAACAGCCAATTGTTCAATGTCACTTAGTTGCAAATCAGTCTGTAAATGATCACCTATCGTATTGATGATTTGCGTAATTTTAACAGGGTTGCTAATCACTCCTAAAGAAGTGGCTTTCTCTTTAATTGCTTCCATTATCAGCTGTTGGCGATGACTTCGATCGAAATCGCTGGTACTGTGTCTCGATCGGGCAAATTCTAGAGCTTGAGTACCGTTCATTTGCTGGATGCCTGCCGGAAAATAGATTGTCATGTACCCAGTCTCTGAAGGATTAGGATACTGGGTATCATATAATGGCTTATCAACATTAACCGTAATACCGCCTAGATCATCGACTAAATTTTTGAAACCACTAAAATCAAACAGTACGTAGTACTGGATTGGCAAATCTAAAATCTGGCTAACAGTTTCTACTGACAATTGAGGATTGGGTTTGCCTCCGTTTTCCACAGCATTAGCGGCATTAATTTTTGAAAAACCGTAACCCGGTATTTTTACCCACATGTCCCTTGGCACTGACAACATAGCCGCCTGATGGTTAATAGGGTCAATTGATAAAACCTGTATGGTATCAGTTAAATACGCTCCGTCATGACCTAATCCGCCCATACCAAGCAGTAAAATATTAATTCTACCGTCGCCTTCTGTCGTCAAATCAGATGAAGTAATACTGGATATGTTTTTGTGAAAGAGAACACTACCGCCAGTTTGATTAGGAGTAATTATTTTAGATTGGGCTTGATAAATAGTATAGCCAAACCAAGCAATTGACCCGATTATTATGACACTTATAACGATTGCTGATGTGGCTAACAAACGCTTCCATAATGGACGCTTCGGGACAATAACATCGGCAGATTGTCGATGCACGAAAAATGACATTGCTGAATATTTTAAACTATTCAGCTCGTTTCGACAAGCCATCGCGAGACAGGGTAACGCGGTTTAACTGGCAATGTAAAATGTTTAGCAATTTTTGCCATAGGTAACTTATCCGTAACAGGCAAATCAAGTGACCAGGCTAAGGCATTAGCGGTTGCGACTCCAATTCTGGTGCCAGTAAACGAACCAGGCCCGGGATCAACTGAGATTGCATCTAGATCACCTAAATCAATATGATTTTTCCTCAATAAAATAACGATTTTTGGCAACAAATCGTTACCAAGATTTTCTTTTGAGACCCAAAACCGGTCGGATAATATTTTTTCATCCGAATACAGAGCAACCCTACTTTTTTTGTCGGTTGTTTCAATCCGCAAAATATACATAACCAATTTTCTTTAACAATTTTTTGGACTTCATTCCTTTGGCAGATAATTTTACTAAACGCTTTCGACCATCGATAAATCGTATGTGTAAATGACCAATATTTTCTAATTCCGGCACTTTTTCTGGCCATTCGACAAAACAAATACGATTTTTGGCACCAAGCAACTCATCTAAACCAAGCGTATTTAAATCGGTCATTCCATTTATTCGATACAAGTCGGAATGAGTTAATATCAGTTTGGAAGGTAGGATGTACTCATTAATCATAACAAAAGTCGGGCTGTTCGGCACCTTTTTTAAACCCAATTCCTTCGCTACCAACTGTACTAAGGTTGTCTTACCCGCTCCGAGATCACCTGATAAATAAATTATTTCCCCACCAAGGCAAAATCCGGCTATTTTTTTGCCGAGATCTCTTGTTTTATTCAAATTATTCAATTCGATAGAAAATGATAAAGACATATTTAAATTTTATTTTATAGCAACAACATGCAGTCGCCAAATGATAAAAAACGATAGTCGCTTGATAACGCGTGTTGATAGATATTAAAAAGATTTTCTCGACCGATGAAAGCCGAAACCATCATCAGTAAAGTCGATTTTGGCAAATGAAAATTGGTTAACATTCCGTCAATCACTTTAAACCGGTAGCCAGGAACGATAAACAAATCCGTGGTACCGTGCGTCGGCCTAAAATCATTTACAGCCGCTGACTCTAAAGCCCTGACTACCGTTGTGCCGATAGCAATGACCCTTCCTCCGTTTGTTTTTGTTTGATTAATCTGACGTACCAGTTTTTCAGATACCTCAATTTCTTCTCGATGCATTTTATGCTCTTCAATTAGCTCAGATCTGACCGGCCAAAAAGTACCCAAACCAACATGTAAAACCAATTCACCTAGGTTTAAACCTTTTCCTATCAATTCGTTTAACAATGCCTGATCGAAGTGTAAACTGGCAGTCGGCGCGGCAACACTTCCTAAAGTCTTTGCAACAACCGGCTGATATAATTGTTGTTCAAATCCAGACAAAGACCGGTTATGAATATAAGGCGGGAGTGGTAATCTGCCAATCTTTTCACACAAATTAAAAAACTCCCTCGTATTCATTTCTGATACTTTTATTACGAACGTCGGCCCGCCGTTTTCATGGCCGATAATTTTTATTATAGTTTTTTGATCTGATAAAAGTATTTCTTGGCCGGTCTCAATTTTTTTTCCGCCTAAAAGTACGCTGAACAAACCAAAATCATCCAACTGTTTCAAAACCAATAATTCGGTTGCTAATTTTCTATCTCCAATTTGACGCTCACCAAACAACCTGGCCTGTCGAACTCTTGTGGTATTAAACACTAACAAATCGCCCGCTTGTAATAAGTTAGGCAAGTCAGCCACCTGGCAATCCATAAACTTTTCTGACTGTCGTTTAAAGTAAAGCATTTTTGCCCTGCCCCTCGGTCGAACAGGAGATTGGGCAATTTTTTCACTCGGTAAATAATAATCAAAATCTTCAGTTCTCATAAATAAATAGCCACCCCATCAGTCATTTCGCCTTCAATCGACCCGGCTTGTATTTTTTGCTCCACTTTTTGTTGGATTTTATTTTCCTTTGTAACAACGTTTTGTTTTTTGATAGAAATTTCCTTATTACTTTCCTTGCTGACATTTTGCATTTGTAATGGTCGGCCGATTTTTTTATTTAATAATTTTTCCAACTGATCGGGATAATGAAGAAATCGCAACTTTAAGTGTTCGTTGGATTTGCTGACAACCAAATCTCCGAGGTTCAAAAAATGAAAAAACTTGCCACGATATATGCTTTTGACCTGTGAAATATCATCATAATTAATATAACTGCCGGAACCTCCATGTCTTATTATCAAACGATGATCGGTCAAATATATACCGCTAGAACTCCATAACCAGGCAGACCAAATTCCTAGAAAAACAACTGCTAAAAAATAAACCGCTAAAAAATTCCCAGCCTCTGCTATATTTTCCGGGTTGACATAACGATCAATCGAAAAAGCCTGCCACCACCAATGCGGCAACAAGCCCAAGACAATGCACCAAAATAGGTTGCTAAACAAGGCTAACCAATGTGGCCTGGTGGCAAAAACAATTCTTTCACTGATCATTGGACCAGCATTATAACACGAATCACGCTTCAGCGGCAATCGACTTAATGGCTTCAGAAAGTTCTTCGGTTTTAAGCCGAACTAATTCTTTCGTTGTCGCCTCAACATTTAGGCGCAAAAGAGGTTCGTTATTGGAGGGTCTTATATTAGCCCGCCACTCGTGATTATGTTCCAAAGACAGACCATCAAAATGATTTGGATTGTCCTTGTTGTAGCGTCGCTCTAATTCTTCAAGCGTCTTCTTTACGTCTCCTACTGTAAAATTAATCTCTCCTGATACCGGATATCGTTTCTCTAAATCTCCAGCCAACTGGCTTAATTTTTGGCCCTCACTTACCAATTGCCAAATAATTAAAAACGGTATTAAGCCATTGTCACAAAAATAAAAATCACGAAAATAATGATGAGCAGACATTTCTCCACCATATGGGGCATTGACCTTACGCATATGCCCACGTATATAAACATTGCCAGTTTTTTCCATTTCGGGCTGACCACCAGATGATTTTATTGTGTCGATTGATGCCCATTGTTGGCGAGCATCAAAAACAATCGGGCTGCCAGGATAAAGACGTAAGAAATATTTTGCCAAAATGCTTACCAAATAATACGCATCGACAAAATGCCCGGTTTCGTCATAAAAGAACACCCTGTCTCCATCAGCGTCCCAAGCTGCCCCAAAACTCGGTCTAGTTTCCTTGATCAAAGCTATTGTTTCCGGTCTGGTCTCAGGGCGTAAAGGATCGGGTCGGCCTTTTGGAAAGGAGCCGTCTGGCTGAGCATTTAAAACGATTGCCTCAAAAGGAACCTTTTCAATTAGCTTATGATAAGTCAGTGATACTGCCCCGAAATTAGGGTTAATAACAATTTTCAAAGGTTTTAACCTTCGACGATCAACAAAGGATAGACATTTTTCCAGATAATCATTAAAAATATCCAGCTCTTCCAATTTTCCAGGTCGACTTGCGTCAGTAAAATGATTATTTACAGCCAAATCTCTTATTTCGCCTAAACCGTTTTCCATTGTCAGCGGCACGCCGCCCTTAAGTGAGAATTTTAAACCGTTATATTCCGCCGGATTATGCGAAGCCGTCACTGTTAAGCCGGCATCGATTGGATAATAGCCAGAGGCAAAATAAATCATATCAGTGCTGACCAGCCCCACATCAATTACATCGACCCCGGATGCCAACAGACCCTTGATCAAAGCCTGTT
>DAHXOW010000036.1 GCA_027364665.1 bacterium
AGGGTGAAGCAGAACTTACCGAGAATGAAAAAGGTGACCTTATCAGAGAGATAGCTATCGCAGTCGCAAGAGTAATTTATTGAAGACCCGACGGAGCCGTGCTAAGATTGAGGGAGGATAGGCAGGAATTTGAGGACGGGCGAATAAGAAATAGGGATAATATATTTGGAGATACCGCAATTTCTGAAAAATTAAAAGCAGGTGAAAGTCCGAAGCAAGCCATCTTGAGAGCAATTCGAAAAGAAGAGCTGAAAATTGATTCGGGTTTTACAGTCTCAGAGGAGCCGATTTTCAGTTCCAGAGAAACTGTCTCACAAAGTTTTCCTGGTTTGATATCAAGACGGGACACCTATCTTTTTGATGTAGAAATTGACGATACCGCTTACAATCCTACCGGATACGTTGAAAAACAGCCGGACAAGACAAACTACTGGGTTTGGATTGAAGAACCGGCCTCGGACAAGACGAATAATCGCGAAACCGTGCAGGCAGACGAAGAGCTTTAAAGGAGAGGAGGGTTGATGGGAGAGACTATCGGATCGTCGCCGGAGGAAATGAACGCCGGATCTGAACCGACTCGGCAAAATGTGGAGTCATTAACAGATAACAACGAAAATATTTTGCCGACTAGTGAAATACAAAATGAAGCCGGTGCTGAAAAAGAGACCGGTCAGGATGAAAAACTGAAAATCGAGGAAGAAAAAAAGAAAATAATTGAAGAAGTGCTCGAGGAATTAAAAAAGACTTTGGGAGAACTGAATCCGCAGGATGTTCAGAGCATTTTAATTACCGGTCACAAAAGTAATGGTGAAAACCTGGCTCTCGGTTCTTACGGAGTGGTCAGTTTGAATGAGGCTCAAGGCTTACTGGGTAGATTCCGTGGAGATAATTTAACCACCGATTCCTTAAAGAACTTTCCCGGTGTTTTGCGGGATCTCGACGGATGGTTAACACAAGAGGCGAAAAAAAGGATCAGGGAGCAAGAAAGCGACGAGCCAGAAAATGAAGCTGGTCGGGAAGAAAAGACGGTGAACCAAGATAATGAAACCGGTGTGGCAGAAGTAACCTCCGGCGCTCTGAAAAACGCGGCGCAGACACCGTCAGAAACCAATCCTGAGGATATGAATTATCGCAGATATTGATTGTTTTATGATATAAACTATGTACCCCGATCAATTTTTCAGTCAAAAAAGTGGTAATATGACTGGGTCTCCGCGTCAAATAGCGGTTGAATCTTAAATAGACTCGTAGTAACGGACAGTGATCAATTAGGATTAATAAAGCCGGTTTATTAAGTTGTGTTAAAATTAAGGAGATAGAAGAGATAGATATGAAAGCCAGTATAATTATCAGAACATTGAATGAACAAAAATGGCTTGGTGCTGTTTTGAAATCATTATCCGAACAAAATGAAAAGGATTTCGAAGTCGTCGTAGTTGATTCCGGATCCCACGACAAAACACTTGATCTGGTTAGTGAGTGGAGAGGAAAACTAAACTTAAGGCTTATTCAAATCAAGCCGGCGGACTTTACTTACCCGCGTTCATGTAATATTGGGGCAGAGAAGGCATCGGGGGAATATTTAGTATATCTAAGCGGCCACTCAGTGCCGATCGGCGACGATTGGTTAGCAAACGGCCTTAATGATTTTTCCGACCGGGTGGCAGGAGTTTACGGTAACGTGTATCCCTTACCGGATGCAAGTATCTGGGAAAAATTTTTTTATGGCTTCGGAGTTTTAAAAGGAAAGCAAGTCATCAGCAAGGCGCGAATAGGCGTTCTGGGAAATACCAATGCAATAATTCGCAAAGATCTTTGGCAGGCTCACCAATTCGATGAACGGTTGGTTGATGGCGGCGAAGATACGGCCTGGGCCAGGTTTTATCTTGATCGCGGATACTTGATTATCAGAGATCCAAAATTTTCTGTTATGCATTCCCATGGTTTAGGATTGGTTGAATTTGTCAAACAATTCAGGCGATGGAAGAAAATATCCAAATAAATAGCAAACGGAGGGTGATTATGAGGGGGCGGATAGTTTTATTGGCTAACGGGTTTGACGACAGCGCGGGCAGCAAAAGTACCCCGGGTCTGGCTGAGTATATGCACCGATCGAAGATTCGTAACATTGCCTACATAAACTGGGCAATTTATGGATTTAGGGATTGGAAGAATAACCAGGCAGATTTGGCCATGGATCGTATGCTTGAGGCCGATTTCGGTGTTACGGTAATTGACCCGAAATCCCGGTCGACTATGAAATCGACCATTTTGAATGCTGATGCGGTGTATTTAAAAGGCGGTAATCCCGGTACGCTTGAATACGTGTTAAGAAAAACCGGCGCAGATCATTTATTACGGGAATTTCATCTGTCCGGTAAACCGATCTTTGGCGTCTCGGCAGGAGGGATTGTTCTGGGTTCCGGTCGTTTGTGGCTGATCTCTTATTATGCCGTAAAACCGCTGTTGGGGAGTGGTTACTGGTGGGCGGGTAAAGGAATCTGTCGAGAAGGTCTCGGGCTTTACCCAGAAGCTTTTGTCCCTCATCATGAGCAAAGCGAGTTTAGTCCGTTGGTTCGGAAGGTAGCCGGAGCATTAATAGGCGTTTCGGGTTTTATCTTTGTTCCGGATGGAAAAATGAAAATTGTTGATTGTTGATTAAGCTCCGCGGTTTAAAAATACCGTGGAGTTTTTTTTATTTTCTTTTTTTGTTGAGTATTTCTCGGCAAACGGAAATGGCGTTTTCCAGCTCACGCGTCAAGTGTTCTATGGCAGAATAATAAGCTTTACTTATGTCGGCATTCCACCAAGGCCGGTATTGTTTCAATCTGTCCTGTTCGATTAGATTACCCATTTTTTGTATTACTGGGATCATTCCGCGTATGAGGCCTGCCAGTCCCCCGCTGATAATCAGACTCTCGGACTGTTCCGAGCTTTTATATTTACCGTACTTATCTTCGGAGACCGTTAATAAATAGATAATAAATAGCAGAACAACAGTGATGAGATCAATCGCATGATTTGGCCAGTTAAAAAGAATTCGCATGACTGTTAATACGAATGTCGGTATAACAAACAGAGCTACAAAGAACACGATAATCAGGTTGTGAAATTCATCGATCCATCGGCCGTGTTTTTTGTCGATTGCTCTGACTGATAAGAACCAGGCTATTGCCGCCAAAGTCGC
>DAHXOW010000037.1 GCA_027364665.1 bacterium
AAACCGTCGCCTCCGGGATATCCCATTCCAAGCGCGAGAATTTGTCCGCCGTTGGTCACAGTGACATCGCCGACCGTGCTGATATCTAACCTGCCTCCACCATTTATTTGGTTCTGTCCATCTATCAACAAGCCATTTGTGGTAACAGTACGCACATAGTCAGACAAAAACTGAGAGTTATTAAGGAATCCCCAAACCTCCGCACTTGATATTGGATTAGTGTACTTTGTCGAAATACCATTAATCGTTACACTGCCGCTATTCAGAATATCTTCTTCACTATCAGCCCAAGAACATTGAAATATGGAACAATTAGGATTCTCATTAACAATTGGTTCTGGACCAAAAATATAACCGTATTGAACCATGGTGGTAGTTGTCCCGGTAGTAACACTTTCAAGATCATTGTGGATATAAACACTACTACTATTTTGATAAGGTCCAGCATAGACAACACTCAGGTCCATCTGGCCAGATTTTGTCAGATCCACCGTGCCATCGTCTTTTGTCGGGTAGACAACAATATGGCTGGTCCCTGCGCCACAATTCAACCCCGAAGATAATTGTGATCCACTAGAATCATAAATGCTCGCACTACAATTCAATACATAGGACCCGGTCCATGAATTATTAAAATATTTGAGCCTGACTGGCACGTATGACGTGGCCGTTGATCCATTCAACGTCAAACTGCTGGCATATCCCCCAGCACTTTGCCAAGATGAATCAGCATTGCTTGAGTTTGCCACACCTTTATTCCAAATGGTGTTAGATGTAATCTGAGAGGTGTTAGCATATTCTAATGAAGCAGCGTCATCAGCGGTTGGAAAAGTAAAGGTGTACTTTACAGACCCACCGGCCGGAACAGTGAAGCCAGAAGGATTAAGCCCAAAATACCCCAACCATTGTTGTGCCCAGTGCATCCCGTCTGAGTACATTGTGTTTTGACCCAAGTGATCAGAGAACAAAGGGGAAAGAGTTGCGCCGCCGCTAACTGACAGACTTTGCAAATTAACCAATCCGGCTGCATTATCAGCCAAATAAACAGTCGGGCCTCCGCCGCTACCGCCGTTTCCAACAATGTTCAAAATAGTATTGCTATTTATCGTGACATCTGAATTATTATTGGTACTGTTCCATATGGAATTATTGTTAGATAAAAAGTTTGTATAAGCGACCCCGTTATACGGACTAATTCGACCGTTAGCAAATATCACATATTGGTTGGTGTTATCTCCAGAGATGGTAACTGTATTCGTGCCATTAGCATTTACAACTTGCGCCACCTGTCCAGCCGCATGCGCGACGCCAACTGGACCAATTTTCTGGTTCAAGAAAAAAGTCGTACCTACCAATGTCGTTAGAACGGTAACAACAGCAATATATTTTTTTAAATTAAGAGTCTTGGTTTTCCACCACCAAAAACGGAGATCCGCCCCAAACCGAGATAATCCTTGCCTCATATTCAAGCCCCTCTTTAGCTATAATAAGTTAACTCATTTATACCTGATTGGATTATAGATAAGCCAAGTATTTATGTCAAAACCTTTAATCTTTTGTCATGTAATATTACCGCCAATAGCGATAAAACGAAAATAATAACCGTCAATATCGCAGAAGATATACACCAGGCGCACCAGGCATGAATCACAAATTCCTCAAGCGAGCTTAAGTAAATACTGAATAAAAAACCACCGCCGGCTAATATTAATATGATCCGATTGATTATCACTCTCGGATTTACTACCAGCCAAATCGTCAGTACAAGCAAAGCCAAATAAAACAACACCCCGAGACCGGCCACCGGAACACCTAAAATATGACTGTGGGAACTGGCTTCAACCGTCGCACAGCCTTTTGTCAAGGAGCAGGGAACGGCAATGTGATTAATGGCCGTATAAGCCAAATAACTGCTTAAAACCAAACCGAAGCAGGATAAACAGCTGATCGATCCTATCAGCAAGTGCCAACTTCCCGGCAGATTCTTGTTTCGGATTTTTCTATTATTTTGCTCGGCCATGTAACACCTTTCACTCGGCTGTTTGTCATATCTCTTAATCAGAAAATCATTTGATAAAACATCACTAAGGTCGCCACGATCATAATTACCACACTCATCCAACCAAAGAGATTATCAAACCAACCGTTAACGTATTTTCCCATGATTTTTTTGTCATTGGCAATCAACAGTATCAAAATAATCAACAACGGGCCGATTACCCCGTCGGCCACTTGTGAATAAAACAGTCCTTTGATCGGATCAAGACCGAAAAACATAATCACCACCCCTGCCAACAACGACAGCGTGATTACCCCGTAAAACCCTTTATCTTGAGACAGATGATCATCCAGACTGTTTTTCCAACCGGCCGTCTCGGCTACTACGTAGGCAGTGGATGAGGCCAATATCGGTACGGCTAATAAGCCGGCGCCGAGTATACCGACAGCGAAGAGATATTTGGCCAATGGCCCGGCAATCGGAGCCAAGGCAGCTGCCGCATCGACTGCCGTGTTAATTGTCTGTCCGTGAGTAAAAATGGTCGCCGCCGTGGAGACCATGATAAAAATCGTTATTACCTGTGAAAAAAGAAAGCCAGGGGCGTTATAAAAATCGGCGTGTCGGGCTTCTTGCTTTGCTTCCGCTTGCGTTCTGTCCTCTTCAACTTCTTCTTTTGTCTGCCAATAAAAAAGATACGGGGTAATCGTTGTTCCCAAAATTCCGACCGCGGCAATCCAATAACCCGTTCCCAGTGAAATATGTCCCGGCCAAACAAAACTCTCCAATACCCTGCCCCAGTTTGGTTTTGCCAAAAAAGCGGAAAAGACGTAGGCAAAGAAGAAGAGTATCAGCCATTCGAAATAAACCATTATTTTACGGTACGACAGAAACACCACCATGTACCAAATCAAAATGGTCAAAGGCACAACAAAAAGACGGTAATTGACTCCGGTGATAAGCCCGATTACGGCCGACATTCCGACAATGTCCGCTCCGATTGTAAACACATTGGCAAAGATCAGTCCGAAAGTAGCCAGCCAGGCAAAAAAAGGATGGAAATGGGCTTTAAAAATATTGGACAGACCGGTTTTTTTAATGTCTCCGACTCTGGCACACATCGCCTGAACGGCAATCAGCATCGGAATAGCCAGAATCATTAACCAAATTTGAGATAAACCGTAAGTCGCTCCACTGATGGAATAAGTAGAAATTCCGGCCGGGTCGTTATCCGCCCCACCGGTAATAATTCCGGGCAAAGACTTGGCGGACAACTGTCTGCTCTCTTCGCGAAAGTGACTGTATTTCATCTGATCTTCTCCGATAATTCTCTAACGGCTTCAACGATAAATTTAGCTGAGATACGATGATAGTCAAGCAATTCTTCGGGTAATCCGGATCGTGAAAGGTCACCAACCGCCAATTTAACGAACGGCGGTAAAACAACCTTTTTGTCGGAAAAACAATTAAGCACCGCATCCCCAAGTCCTCCGCTCGGGCGATGATCTTCGACGACAATCAATCCTTTAGTTTGTTGTGCCGCTTGCAAAATAGTTTCTCTATCGATCGGTTTAACGGAATAGGCGTCGATTATTCGAATAAAAGTCCCCTCTTCTTTCAATCGGACATGTGCTTTCAGGGCCTGATGCACCGTTGTGCCACAGGCGATCACCGTGATTAAGTCATGGTCGGATGATTTTAAAATTTTACTCTTGCCGATTTCAAAAGATTCGTTAGTCGAATAAATATTCGGCGTTTTTTGTCGCAAAACCCGCAAATAACGTATTCCTTTTGCAGTTAACAATTTGTCCAGCAGTCGCCGTGCTGAGATAATATCCGAAGGACAGATAACAATAGATTCCGGCAGAGTTTGCAACATGGCGATATCTTCTAAACCCATCTGAGATGGGCCATCCTGACCGATTGCTACCCCAGCATGAGTACCGATCAACAGCAAATCAGCTTGGCTGAGCGCGGCCATCCTCAGTTGATCAAAGGCTCTGGTCCAAAAAGCTCCGAAAGTGGCGGCGACCGGCAGAAAACCAAACTTGGATAAACCGATCGAGACTTCAATGATTAGCTGTTCGGAGATATAACACTCGATCAGTTGATCAGAAGAAATTGATTCAACCTCATCCAAATGAGTAGAATTTTTAACATCTCCGTCCAGAGCAATAATTTGACCGTTTCGACCCGCCAAATAAGCTAGCCGTTTACCTATCGCTTCTCTCATCGATAAATCATCATCAACTAATGGCAAATCATTGATTGTTATTCTTTCATCAGTCGGAATAATTGACTTCAAATCCTCTGGAAATAAGGGCCTGACTTTTTGATTCAGATCAAACGGTTCCAATTCGGCCTGGGCAGCTTCAAACTCAAGCTCACTCAGAGCCTTGCCGTGCCAACCGTTTTTATCCGCTAGAAAGGAAACTCCATATCCTTTCAGCGAACGAAAAATGATAGCCGTCGGTAAGTTTTTTTCCTTAGTCGCTTCTTCTAAACTCAAAGTAATGTCCCGATAATCGTGCCCGTCGATTACGATAGTCCGCCAACCGAATGAGGCAAATCGATCACGATAAATGTCCGCCTGGTGACCATAAGCGGTCGGACCGCTCTGGCCGAGTCGGTTAATGTCCACCAAAGCAACGACTTTGGTTAAATGTTGTTGAGAAATAAATTCAGCCGCTTCCCAGACCGAACCCTCGGCTAATTCTCCGTCTCCCATCAGTACCCAAATACGACCGGATGATTTTAAACGTCTTAAGGCCAAAGCCATTCCGGCTGCCATACCGAGTCCCATTCCCAGCGACCCGGTAGCTACCATATTATGCCGAAATCTCGGAGTAGGATGTCCTTCAAGCGGACTATCAATTTGTCGAAAATTCAGTAAATCCCCTTTCTCGATTACACCCATGGCCTGATACATGGCATATAACAGCGGAGCGGCATGTCCTTTGGAAAAAAGCAGTCTGTCATTGGCCAATAGCTCCGGGTGTTTGGGGTCGTAAACAAGATATTCGGATAGCAGGACCGCCATAACATCGGCGGCAGACAAACAGGAAGTCGGATGGCCCGACTTGGCCTGAGTAGTCATCCTTAAACTCCAATAGCGTAACTGTTTGGCTAATTCCACTGCGCTCAAGATGTTCCCCTCTTATTTTTTTATTTTTCGTTATTAATCCTAGCAATTCTTGGCTCAAATATAAACACAACAATTGTCGAAACAAAAAGTGAAGCACTCAGCCTCACTTACCCAAATGGCACGGATGGAGGGAATCGAACCCCCGCTCGCGGTTTTGGAGACCGCCGGCCTGCCACTAACCGACACCCGCCTAACTTGGGCTACATTGTAGCACACCAATCATCTAAGACAAAGCGTTTAATGGTCTCTTTAAAAGATTCGTATTTGTATTTTATTTTTTTTCTTTATGCAAGGTATGTTTCCGGCAAACACGACAGTGCTTTTTTAAGGCCAATTTTTCGGTCGTATTGTTACGATTGCGTTCGGTGTGAATATTGCTTAACCCACATTCTTCACAAACCAGAGTAACCATTTCGCGCGCATCTTTTTTCGCCATTATTTTCCTTTTTTTATTTTACTGGAGCTGAAGACGGGAATTGAACCCGTGACCTCGCCCTTACCAAGGGCGTGCTCTACCAACTGAGCTACTTCAGCTAACAATTGGTGCTGAGAAAAGGATTCGAACCTTTGTAGCCACTAGGGGCGCCTGATTTACAGTCAGGTGCGATTGACCGCTCCGCCATCTCAGCAAAAACATGGAGCCGATGAGCGGACTCGAACCGCTGACCAGCGGTTTACAAAACCGCTGCTCTACCAACTGAGCTACATCGGCCAACCATAAGCTCGTATTATCTTAACACATCGGTCTCAAAAATGCGAGTCACTAAAGAGAGCTAATTTCTGCTACAATAACCGTGGAGTGGATATGAAATTCCCGGATCAAGCTTATTGGCAACAGGGACATGCCTTTTTGGTTATCTCACCTGTTTCCAATTGGCAGAATATATCGGATCAGGCAATTAAAAATTGGCAGGTTTCTAAATTCGACCTGACGATTGTCGGACAAGACCAACCCATTTCGGTTGAATCAGCGAGAGAATTAAGATCCGATTGTCAAAAACAACCAATCGGAGGTCCGATTCGCTTGGGAATTCTGTGGGGCATTGAAAGAATATCGGACGAAGCAGCCAATAGCCTTCTTAAAATCCTAGAAGAGCCACCGACAGCAACCCGTTTTCTGCTTTTCAGTAAAAATCGTCGTGTGTTGCCAACCATCCGTTCACGTTGTCAAGTTTGGACAGTCCCAACAGAAGAACATATTAAAGAACAACCGTTGGTTCCTCTTGATAAGAGACTCGGTTTTGCTAAAGTGATCGTGGAGATCAAGAAGGTGGTTGAGGAAAATAAATCAACCGAATTAATTGATCAGTGGATTGATCATTTGCTCGATAACCAGACAGACGATCAAGATAAGGCATTACATTGGCTGATTGAAGCTAGAACCGCTATTCAGGAAACCGCAGTAAACCAAGAAGCTCTTTTGGAATCAGCATGGCTAAATTTGACAAAGAATTTGTCGTTTATTGATTTTGATCAAGAAAAACGACACATGGAAAAACGAAGGAATTAAATGGGTATTTTTGAAATAATCATTTTGGTTTGTGCGATAGTTATTTTTGTAATTCTTATGCGCCGTTTTCCGGAAACAAGCGAGAATGGTCAAATAAAAGTCCGAGAATACAAAGCGTCTCTAGTCGATCGATTCAGCAGCCTTAAAAAGTTGATCCCTGTCAGGTCAAATGAAAAACTTCCGATACCCCTTACTAACGACGATGAAAAACCAAATAAATCAGAAACAACTGGCACGTTAACTGGACGCAAACAAAGAGAACCGGGTATCGCTGAGATAGAAAAAAAAACTTACAGCGCTGAGGTGCAGCGTCTTTTATCTGACGCAGAAACCAGTTTTGACGCTAAAGATTTTGAGTCAGCAGAAAAACTTTATCTAAAAATTGCCATGGAAGAGCCGCGTTGTGTTTTGGCCTACAACCGTTTGGGAATAATCTATTTGCAAAAAGAAGAAACTTCAACTGACGCTGAAGAAGCTTTCAAGCAAGCTCTTAAATACGAACCAAATAATGGCTATATATTAAATAATCTTGGATTGTTGGCGTTTAATAAAGGGCTTTTTAATGAAGCTGTCAGCTTTTACGAAAAATCAATCTCGGTGGATAGTAATATAGCCAGTCGTCATGCGAATTTGGGACTAGCCTATCTATCACTACGACAGTATGCCAAAGCTGCTCACAGTTTTGCTAAAGCATGGTCTCTTGATCCGACAAACCAGGAATTTAAAAACCTTTTGAACGAAGCGCGTGATAGAGAACGTCGCTTAAAATCAACTAAGAAATCATAAAATTATAAGGGGTTTTAATGTATGAAGATAAAACACTAACCTGTAAAGCCTGTGGCAAACAATTCGTTTTCTCCGCTAATGAACAGGCTTTTTTTGCAGAAAAAGGTTTCCAGCAAGAGCCAACTCGCTGCAAAGAATGCCGCGCTAAGCAACGTCAAGAAAAAGCCAGTCGCACAACTATAATAACTTGCAGTAATTGTGGTAAAAAAGAAACGGTCACTTTCCAAGTCGCCTATCCTGATCATCTGCTTTGTGACGATTGTTTTAATTTATTGCGGACACAGCAGACAAACAACCAAGCGTTGCCTAATTCAGCTTAATCTAAGCTTGTTGATATTTCCTAAGTGTACGGGCGCATCTTGTGCAAACTAAAATGCCATTAGTTTTTTGCAGATTTGGCCGAATTAGTCTTTTAGTTTTATGGACAGAATGTGGAACATTGTTAACAATCCCTGGAGTTTTACCACATAACAAGCAAGTTGCCATAAGTGCTTCCTTTTAGTTATAATGTGACAGTTACAAATTAGATCATCCGAGAACAAATTATACTTAAATTTAATCAAGAGATCAAGTGATAATAATCAATTTGTGGGAACAATATTCATACGACCCATTTCGTGCCATTTTGTTAATTGTTGGCGTTCTTTTGGGAATACTGATGGCGATAGCCGTTCATGAATACGCCCACGCCTGGGAAGCTAACAGATTGGGCGATGACACGGCTAAACGTCTGGGTCGATTAACCATTAATCCTTTGGCACATATTGACCCAACCGGCTTATTTTTATTCATTTTAGCTGGTTTTGGTTACAGCAAACCAGTTCCTTTCAATCCGAATGTTTTAAAATCGGATAAGGACGAGATAAAAATTGCCATTGCCGGCCCTATCTCGAACATTATTCTGGCTTTAATTCTGGCTCTTCCATATCGAATATCTTTAATAATAGGCCTGAACGTCAGCCAATCACTTATTTTGACTTTTTTGGACACAATGGTCTATATGAATCTAGTCCTAGCGATTTTTAATTTTATCCCAATCCCACCCTTAGACGGATCAAGAGTGTTGAATTATTTTCTAGCCGCAGACGCACGAGAATCCTGGGAAAGAATTGGGCCACTGGTTTTAGCCGCTTTAATATTTGCCAGTATCTTCTTTGGATCGTCTGGATTCGATCCTATCGGAACAATCATGACCCCTCTGCTAAATATTGCTAGTTTCATTGTCAGAGGAGCACCAATCTTGTTTTAGGAGAATCAATGTTAGATAAAAAAGCAATCGACCAGCTCTGGTTCGAACAGGATGAAAAATACTTGCAATTACAAAAACTAGCGATAGAAAAACCAGATAATTGGCAAAGTGTTTTTCACCTTATCCCAAAACGCATCGTCTGCATGGATGAGAGAGTCCAGCTAAGGGAATACAGAGAGCCGATAATCGGTTTGGCAGGCAGCGGAATTTTATTATCTGATAAACAAAGACAACGTTTTGTCGATAAACTAGCCCAAGAGGTTGACCCGGGGACCATCACGGTTACCTACCACGAATATTGTGGCGCTTGCAATCTATATTGCTTTGATCATCCCGATCAACAACCTTTGCCAGTGGCCAAAAAATCAGCAGAGGAATTACGAAAAATGCTCGGCACAAATAAACCTCTGGAAAAAATCGGCTGGTCGGATGATTGTCAGATCAAAGCAGCCGGAAAAACGGATTTTCATCACGCCAGAGTAATTTTTGTTGACGGCACGGGCAAATTTAATCCAGGAAGACTTAAATTGATTGACGGTTTTCTGCTGTCTGTCCGTTATTATCCCGATGATGCTTATATCATGAAAGAAATCAGCATAGCAATTAGTTTATGTTTTGGTAATCATGGCTTCGGCCAGGAAAGATTTCATCAATATCCTCTTTTAATTGCGCTTATTGGAGACGAAACAAATGAACAGTACGAAAACCGGCATTTGTCCTATCTGGTAAAGCAATCGATCAAAGATCACTCGCTGGAAACAATTAAAGTAATCGATCTAGCCTAAAAATATATTGTCAAAACAAAAAGACTAAACAAATGCTTGAGTTTAAGCTACAATATTGCTATCCTAACCGATTTTGTTTAGGAAATACTTTTAAAGGCAGAACACAATTATGATCGTGGTGCAGCAAGCTGAAGAAGACGTCTACGCTCTCCTAGGCAGAGAGTCGTGGCAGATGGCAATGGAAGATAGCTATAAATTCAGTAACAAATGGTTGCTTTGTTGTAGCGACGAAAGAATACCACGTTTCAGAACTATTCATCCGGCGTGTTTGTTCGGTTCAGGTGCCGGACTCAGCAATCGACAAACAGAAAAAATTTGTAAGCGTCTGGTAGAATTGCCGATCATGATATCTTACCATGACGATTGTGCTGCGTGCGATAACGACGAGCAAGCCGAAGAAATCGCGCGAGAGATGGCGGGTAGGCTTAGGCACTCAAAGATTTATCGATTTGGGTACGGCAACAACCGAGCAACGATGATCGGTGAAAAGGGTTGCCATGATGCCAGAGTGTTGATCGTGAATTGCTATGGGATAAACACCTGGTATCTGAGCAGAGATTCCGTATGGCCAAAATTTATGGAGATATCTCCATGGCTATACGATAGTGAAATTTTATCAGAACAGTTAAGAACCTCGAGATCGGTTCTTAACAAAGATGCGATTGTAATCATCGCCTCAAAAGAGAGGCAGCTGATAAAACAGGTCGAAGACGTGCTGAATGACTTCACCTGTATAAGTATTTAAAACACAAGGGAGCCGCAGACTGGCTCCCTTAATAATTTGCTCTGAATTCAAGAATATGGTATCTGATTTAATATTTTGGTCGGAGTGGTGGGATTTGAACCCACGACCCCCGGACCCCCAGCCCGGTGCGCTACCGCTACGCTACACTCCGGCAAACCCCCGCCCGCCACACATTGGGCTCCTTGAACCCAAGTGGTAATCCGCACGCCGAGGCCTTGACCTCGAACAAATATTGGAAAACCATAAAAAAACTAAGAAGCAATGTGTTAAACAGACAGGGGCGACTACAATATATCAATTATAAATTTAAAAACAAACTCTATGTTTAATGATCGGTTCTCGAAACTAAACGTTGCTTTGTCTATCTTATTTGTGGTCATGTGATATAATCGTGAATAACCAGTGCTAAAAACGCAGCAAAAAAATGAATTTATCTCTGATTATTTCTCGGTTAGCACCAATTCGCACCAGCGAACGCACTATTAGTGTCGGGGTCTTAAAGAACCCGGATCAGACAAAATCAGATAAAGTCCTTTATGTGATAGATGTCCCATTGCCAACTGTCATTGGGGAGAAAGTTGAAAAAGCGATTATCGATGCGTTGCAAAATTTTTTCGGAGAGCAAAGTGATCACTCGGTATATCGCTTCGAAGAAACTATCAAGCAAGTAAATGTCAGTTTATTTAACATCGCTGAAAACGTTAATGATGAATGGGTGGGGCATGTTAATGCGATACTGGCCCTGTGGGACAATAACGAATTATTCGTTACGCATGCGGGCCGAATGTTAGGAGCGGTAGCGAGAGGCGGCACGCTTGTTTTTATAGTCGATCCACAACAAACGGACAAAAAAATTTTAATTCACAAAACGTTTGCAAATCTGACCTCAGGGCAACTAAACGATGGCGATACTATTATTTTGGGCAACGGCGAGGTCGGTAGACATTTTTCACCACAATTTCTGGTTAGTGGAAGTAATAAAAATGATCCAAGCCAACTGACACAATTGATACAACAAGCCTCACGTCGCCTTAATTTGCGATATGTTGGAGCGATCGTAGCAAGGATATCAGGTAGCGACAACGACGGAAGTGAATACAATTTAGACGAAGCTCCGAAAATTGTCGAGGAGCAAGAGACTTCTTCGCGGGTCAATTTGCCGATTTTAAACCAACAGGTAAAAAAAATCAGCAAGTCTGTTAACGAGAAAATAAAAAAATTACCCTGGAACAACTGGAAAGAAAAAGCTATTTTGGATTCAAAAAAGCTTGGTAACTTGATCGGCGAATATTTTAAAAAAAGCTTCAAAACTATTAAGGGGCCAGAACAACCAACTATTGAGTTTGAAGATGAAACGACTTCGGACAAAACCTTTGGAATTGTCAGTCAGACAATTCGTCAAGGATCCGGCTTGGAGCAAACTGAGCCATTATACGCTCATTCCAAGCGACACAAAATTCGATCGCGGGCTAATAGAATTTATAAAAACTGGTCTCTAAAATTTGGAAGCACTAAGAAACAAATCAAAAAAATTAATCCAAAATATCTTTTAAGCTTAGGGATAGTCTTGGTCTTAATTGTGATAATTTCATCCATTATTGAAATAAAAGAACACAATAATAAAAAAATATCATCCAATAGCACGGTCAATCAACAATTGGATCAGGCGAATAAGTTAATTCAAAATGCGAAGAGCGCCATAAACAACAACCAACCAGACCAGGCAAGGACAGAGCTGGGCCAAGCCCAAGATTTTATAAATAAAGCAACATTAAATGACCCCCAATCAGGCGCCGTGATGACTGCTCAAAATCAATTAAATGATATTCTGGACCCATTAAACAATATTACCGCAATAGACACTTCAAATCCCGATACCGTTCCTGAAAATACCGTGGGAATAGCCGTAATCGATCAATACATATTCAGCTACCAAGCAAATTCAGGAAAAATTTACCGACAAACAGTCGGACAGACTAACGATGATCAAATAATTTATTCAACAGCAGACAACGGCGCAATAACCGATATGGTTTCTCTGCCAAATTCGAAACAGTTGATTGTCGCAACTAATAAAAATCACCTTTATCGAGTTTACGTCAACGGAATTACCGGGGCAAATCAACTAATTCCCCCGAACAATCAAAGTTGGGCAAATATTCAATCAATGACTACCTACCTGAACAACATTTATATATTGGAAAAAAGTACCGGGCAAATATGGAAATATGTTTCTTCCGACGGTACACATTACACAGAAAAACAAGCGTATTTTTCCTCAGCTAGCCTGGCCAACCAGGCATCAATCGACATAGCTACTGATGGTGACATGTATGTTCTTGATAAAAGTGGGAATGTCAGTAAATTTACGCTTGGTAACTTACAAACTTATGGGCCAATGACTATTCCTTTACCAAATAATAGTTTTAACAACCCGCAACATATTCTTACCGACACAAACAGCACTTCGATTTGGGTACAAGATAATAATCGCTTAATCGAATTTTCCAAAACCGGTCAATACGTCAGGCAATTTACCTTTTCTGGCGGCAATCTATCTGCCTGTTCCCTATCTTACGGAACAAAGCAAGCTTGGGTTTTGAGCGGTACGCAACTTTACTCGATCCCATTATAAGAACTACAGCCTGTCTGGCGCGATAATTCCCAGCAAATCAAACATTAATTTCAACTGATCCCTAACTCTTGCGGTTAGCAATAATCTTCTTTTTCTGCTCAAATTATCGGCTTTTAAAATCGGCAAAGTTGCATACAGATAATTGAACTGACTAGCCAATTTATAAATGTGTTCC